>JAVETN010000009.1 GCA_034006035.1 Desulforegulaceae bacterium | reverse complement strand
TCAGTGGTAGAGTGCAACCTTGCCAAGGTTGAAGTCGCGAGTTCGAATCTCGTTTCCCGCTCCACGGCGGCATAGCCAAGTGGTAAGGCAGAGGCCTGCAAAGCCTTTATTCCTCAGTTCAAATCTGAGTGCCGCCTCCAAAATTTATTAGTCAGGACAGTTTAAACTGTCCTTTATTTATTGAGCCGTCCGGTTTTAAGATATGCTAACCTAATATATTCATTCTCCCTCCGAATTATCCCACATAAAACATCTATAAACAAAAATGATGAGATTTCCGGGCGGCACAATAACTTTTTTAACCTTAAATTTTAAAAATTTATTAATTTAATTTTATAAAACCTGGACTGACTTTTCAAGCATTCAGTATAATGATGGATTTTTTGTTGATTAGTTTGACAAAGAGTATTTCGTATGTTTTTTAAAAGCATTAATAATCAGAAGTTTAATTTTTTAAAAGTTTCAATAAGGCTTTCAGTCAATGCTTAACACCATCAAAACTTCAGCAAAAATATGGATTTTTGGGCTTGTTTTTCTTTTGTTCTTTTTTATCCTTTCGTTTGGCTTTACTGTTTTTGTTAATACAAAAGGGCTTTCAGCAGGGATTGAAAATATAAGAAAAATGGGTTTTGAATTAAGAAAAGTTCTGCCTGACGATGAATATCCTAGTTTTGAGTCCCTTCCGGGAATAAAAAAATATCTGGATTCCAAAAATCTGGAAAATAAATGGATCAAAAACCTCAATATTTTAGTTAAAGGTAGAAACCAAAGTTCTTTTGCTTTTCCTTCAGAAGAAAATTCTGAATTTATCACCCCCACAGAAGAAATCTTGACCACTATTAAATATAAAATGGATAAATTCGAGTTTCAGATGCTCTATCCCCTTGAAACCAATAACCAGGTTTCAACATATTTATATGTAGAAGGTAATATTCTTTATTTTTTCAAGATCACCTGGACCACAACTTTATATGTGGGTTTATCTCTTATTTGTTTTTTTTTGCTGGGTTTGTATTTTCTTATTCAGCATTCCAAACTGCAAAAAATGATAGAAATGGGTAAAAACACAGAAAAAATTCTTGCCAAAAAATCCAGTAATGATGAAATCATAGCAAGGTTTGCTAGAACTGTTCTTATATCAAACACTATGCACGAAGCTTCTATGGCAGTTAATCAGGCTGTTTCTTCCCTTACCGGCTCCCAATACATTGTATCAGGGTTTATAGATCAAGATCAGGGCTTAGTGGAGCTTTTTGGTTGCAGTTATGATTTAGATAAAACTTTAGAAGAGGTTGTTTTTAAAAAATCTTTGTCAAAAATCAAGGGGATCTGCGGTAAGGCAATTAATTCTGGAAAGGGACTTTATTTAAACAAGGCAGAAAATGAACTTTCAATTCTTCCAGGCAAGGTTCAGGATTTTTATTTAAACTCGGTAATTGCTGTTCCTGCAGCAGTAAAAAACAAGGTTGTGGGAATTATAGCTGCGGGAAGCAGGGATATTGAATTTAATCATTCAATTAAAAACCAGTTTGAAAAAATAGCGGCCCTTTTTGCTGTAGCTATTCAAAAACATCAGGCTTTTTTAAAAGTGGCAGAAAGTGAAAATCAATTCAGAGTAGCTTTTAAAACGAATCCAGATGCTGTGGTGATAACAACATTTCCTGAAGGTGTTATTGTTGATGTTAATGATGGTTTTACCAAAATAACAGGGTATGAGGCAGAAGAGGTAAAGGATCATCTTGCTTTAAAATTTATTTTTTGGGAAAAAATGGAAGATCGTTTTAAGATGATTGATATGGTTGAAAAAGACGGAATAGTTATAAACTACGAGTCTAAATTTCAGCTTAAGTCGGGTAAGTTTATCACAGGCCTGTTTTCTGCCTCAAAAATTATTTTAAACGGCAAACCCCATCTTTTATCTATAGTCCGTGAAATAGAAAAATTAAAGGAAGTTGAAAATGAGCTTAGAAAGGAAAGAGCTTTCCTTTCTAAAGTTGTTGAAACAAGTCCTGCAGGAATAATTGCAGTTGATGGAAAATCAGGTGAAATACTTTATGCAAACCAAAGAACTGCTGAGATTCTTGGACAGGAAGCAGATGAAATCAAGTGTAAATCTTTTAATGATAAATTGTTGAATATACGAGATTTTAATTTGAATAAGCTTGATGATGATCAATGTATTTTCAATCTTCTAAAACGTAAAAAAACAAAGCTTCAGGATATAAGACATGTTGTTACCTTGGCTGAAAAAGGGATGGTTCATCTTTCTTTTAATGCCACCCCTCTTCTTGACGAAGATGGCGATATAGAAATGTTTGTTGCTTCAATTGAAGATGTTTCTCAAAAGGTTTTGGCACAAAAGCATTTAAAAGAAGCCCAGGAAAGGCTTAGTTCAGTTATAAGCAGTCTTCCTGTTGTTTTGTGGGCTTTTAATTCTGAAGGGGTGGTTACACTTTGCAGGGGAATGGGTCTTAAACCATTTGGGCTAAAACCTGATTCTCTTGTAGGGGTTTCTGCTTTCAAGCTTTACAAAAATTTTCCTGAAATTGTTGATCTTATTAAAGAAGGACTGAAGTTCAAGGCTTTTACAAAAGTGATCAAATTTATTGATCGCTATTATGAAGTTACAATTTCTCCAATAATAAATGACAAAAATCAGGCTGTGGGAGTAAGCGGAGTTGCAGCTGATATTTCCAGAAGAGTTAAAATGGAAGAAGAACGCTTAATTTTATCAGTTGCCATGGATCAGGCTGCTGAAAGCATTGTTATCACAGATAAAGAAGGGGCGATCCTCTATGTCAACCCTGCTTTTGAAAATCTTACAGGATATTCTAGAAGAGAGGCCATAGGTCAAAAACCAAATATTCTTAAAAGCGGTTTTCATGGAAGCTTTTTTTATGAAGAAATGTGGAACAGGCTGAAACAAGGGCTTATCTGGAAAGGGTATTTTAGGAATAAATCAAGAGATGGAGATATGTTTGAAGAAGAGGCTTCAATTTCACCTGTATTTGATAGAAGCGGAGAGATTAGGTATTTTGTTGCGGTAAAAAAAGATGTTACCCATGAAAGAAAAATGGAATCTTTATTAAGAAAATCACAAAAGCTTGAAGCCATAGGAACTCTTGCTGGAGGAATTGCCCATGATTTCAATAATATTTTATTTCCGATTATAGGATTTTCTGAGCTTCTTTCAAATAGATATGAAAAAGGCAGTGATGAAAAAAGATATATTATAAATATTTTATCTGCTGCATCAAGAGCAAGGGATCTTGTCCATCAGATTCTTACTTTCAGCAGGCAGAATGAAGAAGAAAAAAAGCCTGTAAGAATTGATTTGATAATTAATGAAGTTTTAAAACTTTTAAGGGCTTCTATTCCTGCAACCATAGAAATAAGAACAAAGATTGAACCAGAAATTGAAAAAACCAATCTTACAGTTTTTGCTGATCCTACAAAAATTCATCAATTGATAATGAATCTGGGAACCAATGCATTTCATTCAATGGAAAACAAAGGAGGAGTTCTTAAGATCAGTCTTGAGGCAGTAGAACTTGATGAAAAAGATATTGACAGATCTTTAATGCCGGATATCAAATTAGGAAAATATCTTAAGCTTGTAGTTTCAGACACAGGTGATGGAATTTCTCAAGATGTTATTGAAAAAATTTTCGATCCTTATTTTACCACAAAGTTGCAGGGCAAGGGGACAGGGCTTGGGCTTGCTACAGTTCACGGGATAGTCAAATCCTGCAGAGGTTTTTTGAGGGTATTTAGTGAAAAAGGAAAAGGCTCTTCTTTTAACACTTATCTTCCCATAGCAAAAGAGTCTGACAATTCTAATGAAAATTTACTTTCAGAAAGAATTAAAGGGGGCAAGGAACACATTCTTGTTGTTGATGATGAAGAACTTATAGTTGAGGTTATGGGTGGAACCCTTAAGAGGCTGGGTTATAAAACAACTTTAAGAACAAGTAGTCTAGAGGCTTTTGAAGCTTTTAAAGCTGCCCCGGACGCTTATGATCTTTTGGTTACAGATCATACAATGCCCAATATGACAGGACTTGAGCTTGCTAGAAAAGTTCACTCAATTAGAAAAGATTTTCCGGTAATTATTTGTTCAGGGTTTACTGGAACAGTTAAAATGGAAAAAAATATAAATAAGGAAATCTCCGCTTTTATAATGAAGCCTGTTTTAAAAAAAGATCTTGCAGCAGCTGTTAGAAAAGCAATTGATCCGGTAAAAAAAGAATCAAGCATCAGCTTAAAAACATAAGCCCTTTTAGTTTGAGCTAAAGGTGAATTAAGTGATTTTTAAGTTTGCCCTTAGATGGCTTAATTCTTAAGATTCCCTTGGTTTTTATATTTTTAAATATAAGACGCTTAATTTAGGTGAAAATATGATTTAATATTTTCCAGGATACTTTGAGGTTCTTTTTTATCAGATTTATAGGGCTTGGATTCTCTGGATATTTTATTTTGGAGTGAATCAAGTTTTTCTTCAGCAATTTTTGTGTCATTAATGAAGTTTTCTTCAAAAGGAGCAGAGCCAAGATTTGCCCTGACAAAAATATTGTTTAAATCATTTATGATTTTATCCATTTCATTTTTTGAGTCGGTTTGAATTTTTTCTAGTTTTAGAAGAGCTCTTTCTGTTATATTTTTTTGGCCTGGATAATCTTTTTCAAGTTTTTCAATTCTTTGGGCTTCTTTTTTTACTTTTTCCAGCTCATTGTCAATTGAATCCACTAGAGAAATTAATTTTGGATAGTTTTTATAAAAAAATGTCTGGGTTTTAAGCGGGAATTCAAAAAACTCGTGAGTTTTTGGCTTAAATCTGTCTTTTTCAATGTAAATATACCAGGTTATTCCGCCGGCAATTATCAAGGATAAAATCAAAGTAAAAATTATAAACAAAATTTTTTTGGCTTTTGATTTTTTTTTGCTAATTATTTTATCTGTTTGTTTTTTTTTCATTTTGTTTTCAGGTTTGAGATTATCTGTTTAAATTTTTTAATAATTAAAATCATTGTTTTTCTAATGCCAAAAGAACAAATTTCTTTTATAATGTTTGTTTGACTGGTTTTGTTTATCAAGAAAATCAGATTTTTAATATAAATCGGCTTAAATTGCAAATTCATGAGTAAATATGAAACTTATTGTAAATGAAATTTTTTGCTCCATCCAGGGAGAAGGCCTTGATCAGGGAAGGCCTTGTGTGATGATAAGGCTTACAGGCTGCAACCTGAGATGTTCATATTGTGATACCAAATATTCTTTTAATCAAGGAATAGCTGTTGAAATAGAATCAATTTTAGAAAAAATTGATTCTTACAAAGTAAATCTTGTAGAAATAACAGGAGGAGAGCCTCTATTACAGGAAAACACTCCCAAGCTTATTCAAGTGCTTTTAAGTAAAGGTTTTAAAACCCTTATAGAAACAAACGGAAGTTATGATCTTGATCTTGTTGAAAAATCCTGTGTGAAAATAATGGATATTAAAACCCCTTCAAGTAAAATGGATAAATTTAATCTTTATTCCAATCTTGAAAAGCTTGAAAATGAAGATCAGCTTAAGTTTGTTGTTGAAAACAAAAAAGATTTTGATTTTGCTGTTGATTTAATAAAAAAATCAAATTTAAAAATAAGACCTGAAAATATAATTTTTTCTCCTGTATTTGGAAAAACTGATTTAAGGGATCTTGCTTCATGGGTAATTAAGGAAAAGTCTGATTCAAGGATGCAAATCCAGATGCATAAAGTAATTTGGCCTGAGTCAATGAGGGGAGTGTAAAATGAATACAAAAAAGGCTGTGGTGCTTTTAAGCGGTGGAATTGATTCAGCAACCTGTACAGCTATTGCTAAAGATATGGGTTTTGATGTGTTTGCAATCTCCTTTGATTATAATCAAAGACACAAAAAAGAACTTGATTTTGCAAAACAAACTTCAAAATTTCTTGGAGTAGCTGAACATCTTATAATTAACAGTGATATGTCCCTTATAGGAGGCTCAGCTCTTACTGATAAAAAAATGAATGTTCCTGATTTTAAGGAAAACAATAAGGAAATCCCTATTACCTATGTTCCTTCAAGAAATATAATTTTTCTTTCCTATGCTGTTTCCTATGCAGAAGTTATTGGAGCAGACGATATTTTTATAGGGGTTACTACAATTGACTATAGTGGATATCCTGATTGCAGAGCTGAATTTATTGAAGCTTTTTCAAAGGCTGTAAATCTTGGAACCAAAAAAGGAATTGAAGGAAATCCTTTTAAAATCCACACCCCTCTTGCCAAACTTTCTAAAGATCAGATAATTAAAAAAGGAATAGAACTTGGAATGGATTATGGACTGACATCCAGCTGTTACAATCCCGATGAAAAAGGGAGATCTTGTGGAAAATGTGATAGTTGTGAAATAAGAAAAAAAGGATTTGAAAAAGCAGGTGTTAAAGATCCTACCAGGTACTCAAATTAAGTTTTAACTTGAATTAAATTTTTTAAGTTTATAAAAAACAACAAAAAAAATTTAACTAAGTTTGAATTTGCTTATAAAATTAACTTCATCGGAGGTTTTTGTGATTAATTTTACCCCGGGTCAAAATCCGGAATTTGATGCGTTTTATGCTATCTTTTTTATTGAAAATCACCTTGATCATTCCATTTATCCCGATGAGGTTGCTTCTCCTGAACAGATTGGGTTTATGGTTTATATGAAGCATGAGAAAATTCATTATTATCCCTGTACTGATGAAATGTTTCATAGAATAATTTCCAGGAGCAAAAATCCTGAGCTTGAATTTATATACTCAAAAGTAAAAGAAAGAATTTTTAAACTTGTTGATGATTTTGTCTCAGATGAAGAAAAAAAACCGTTTTTAAAAGCTCTTTTAAGTATAAAATTTGATCATGAAACAAGGGATCTTATGATGATTCCTTCAAGGCTTGAAAAAAGGCTTTTTAAAATTTTTATTAATCAGTCTGGAATAAGCGATCCTTATTTTAAAATTAAGGCTGAAAAAAATATGCTGGTTAGAAATTTCCTTGAGTCAAATCTGTTTAAAACAGCCATTGACAATATAAGAGTAAACAGAGAAACAGGAGTTCCAGACTCTTTGTCGGAAATTAGAAGAAAGTTAGAATATATTGAACTTAGGCGGTTTATTGCTTTAATAGGGCAGCCAGATATTTTCTGGGACAAAGATCATCATATTGACAGCAAAAAATTACAAAAGTGCTTTGATAAAAAGTTTTTTGGTAATGGTGTAAAAGACTTTTTTTCCTTCCTTGGAATTGAAGGTGGCGGGTCTATAATTGAAAAAAGACAGAAAAAAAAGCTCATGTGGCTGGCAGACGAGGCTGGAGAAGTTATTTTAGATATAAGGATTGTTAATTACCTTGCTTCTCTTGGTCATAAAGTTTTCCTTGTCTTTAAAGAGGCCCCTATTTATTCAAAAGTTGATATTACAGATGCTGAGGAAGATGAAACTCTTAAGTCAGAATTAAGTCATAGTGAGTTTGTTTATGGAAGGGATCTTTCTAAAAATGAAATTATTTCATATCTTCAGCGAGAAAAAAATGTTCTTGTTATTTCAGACGGAACCCAGGAAAATTTAAATCTTTTAAAGGCTTCAACTACTTTTGCACGTGCATTTAAGGAATGTGACGCAATAATTTCCAGAGGAATAGAGCAGAAAAGAAGGTTTTTTGATACTCATTTTGAGTTTACAAGACCAGTATTTAACATTTCCCATAATGAAGACGGGTTTGTTGTAATAGCTCTTAAGGCAGCCCATCCTGAAGTGATAAGGTTTAGAAGAGAAGATCTTGAAAAAAAGGCAGCCGAGATAATTGAAAAAATGAGAACCAAAAAAGAGTCTGGTTCAACTGTGATGTTTTACAGCGGTATAATAGGTTCCATTCCAGGCAAGATTGATGAAGCCACTGAAATTATGTCTACTTTTATATCCTATTTGGAGCAAAGCTATGAAAATACATTTATAATCAATCCTTCCAAATATTATGAATCAGGAATGGATGCAGATGATTTAATGTATATGTGGGAAATAGTGCAAAGAAGCGGTTATATTGATATCTGGAGATTCCAGAGTTATGATGACATTGCCTATTCATTTAAACTTCTTGGAAAAAAAGTTCCTCCTGAATGGGTGGGTAAAGACTCTACATACAGTACAGGCTGCACCAAAGAAATGGCAATAGCCTTGAGTGTTCTTGAAAGAAATCCTGAAATGCAGCTTACTGGTCCTTCTACAAACAAATTTATGAGAAGAAGAGATTATGGGGTTGGCAAAATGTACGATAGAATTTTGTCTGAAGTATAAAAAAGCTGATTGATTTTGTTTATAAGGAGCCGGTTTTCTTTTATCTTAGAATTCCGGCTTAATATAAAATTTTTGTATTTGTCCCTGTACTACACAGGTTTTTTATAGAAGGATTTTAATCCAGGCTCAAGATTTAAAAAGTTAGTTTTATTCATGACAATTTTAAGGGGAGCTTTTGCAACTATTTAATTGTTATTATTATTTTGGAATGTTTTTTAAAGCAAACACACCATATCAATATTAAATTTGGATCACTTTTAAATCTGGCTATTAAATTATTTGTTTTTTTTGTTTAAGTGTCAGGGCGAGTTATTTGTTAAACTCCTGAATTAGAGTAAAAAGTTAGGATTTTGTCTTTCTTTTTCAATTCTATTGAAAAAGGAGTTCATTATTCTAAGGTAGAGTTCTTCTCCAAGAAGCTGATCTTCAATTCCTGAATCTATATTTGGATTGTCATTGATTTCAATTATCACAGGGCTTCCTTTAATTTCTTTTATATCAACTCCATAAAGCCCATTCCCAATAAGAGATGATGATTTTACAGCTGCTTTTAAAATTTTTGAAGGTACTTGATTTATTGGAACAGCTTCAGTCATTCCTGAAAAATCGGGATTTTCCTGGGACTCCCAATTATAAATCTGCCAATGACCTTGAGCCATGAAATATTTACAGGCAAAAAGAGGCTGGTTGTCAAGAACACCAATTCTCCAGTCATAGTCTGTTTGAAGATATTCCTGGGCAATTACAAGATCGCTTTTTAAAAGAAGAGAAGATAATTTTGATTTAAGTTCTTCTGGAGATTTAACTTTAAATACTCCCAGGGAAAAAGAGCTCTCAGGGAGCTTTAGTACAATTGGAAAAGGAAGTGATTCTGTTATTGATGTATGGAGCATTTTTTTTGTTAAAAGCCATGATCTAGGCTGTTTTATTCCTGCACGGTCAAGACGTTCGTTTAAATAAACTTTATTTGAGCATAAAAGAATTGACCATGGATCGTCAATTACCACAAGACCTTCTGTGTAGGCATGTCTTGCTATTTGGTAGGTGTGGTTTTCAATAGCTGTTGTTTCTCTTATAAATAAAGCATCAAATTCGCAAAGTCTTCTATAGTCTGTTTTGGTTATGAACTCAGTGTAAAATCCTGTTTTTTCAGCAGCCTTTTTAAACTTGTTCAAGGCTTTTTCACATGATGGAGGTGTTTTTTCTTCGGGGTTTACTAAAATTGCAAGATCATATTTATAGTTTTTAAGTCTTGTTTTTCTATATCTTTTTTTATCAAAATAATCAGATAAGGCTTCTTTAAAAAGTTCTGGATATTCATTTAAAGCATTATCAATATTTAAAAGAGAAACTTTTTTTATTTTCCAGGATTCTTTTTTTGTAAAAACAATTTGGAAAAAAGGAATTTCAAAGATTGAAAAAAGCTTTTTTGCAAGATTGTTATATTCTTTTGTGGGTGTTTTTCCTAAAATAACAATAATTTCAAAATATTGGTTTTTTAAAGATTTAAGTTTTTCATCAAACACATCTCTTATTTCTTCAAAAAGAGTCTGGGCAATTGAAATGTTGGTAATATCTTTTACAGTCATTACCGAGGGAATCACCCTATGATTTCTTGCCGAAGAAATAAGTGAAATATAATAACCCATTGAATGGGCCTTATAATTGGAGCAAAGGTTTAGCACATTAATTTTTTCTGAATTTCTAAACAATTTCAGTGAAAGATAATCTTTTGCAGAAATAATTTTTATCCCGGGAAAATCAAGGGAATATTTTTTGGGATTATCAACTACAATTATGTTTCCGGCTTCTTCAGAATCCTCATAGCGGCAGGAAATGTTTTTTTCCATCCGGAATCCTGTCTTATCAGTGCCGTAATAGTTTTTTAAAAACTCTGTTTTTTCAAAGGAAAATTTTTGGTACCATTTTACAAGCTGTTCATTTTTTGATTCAACTTCCAGGGTTATTTTTTTAAATCCTTTTTCCTGAGCTGTTTTAGATATTTTATTTAATAAAAATTTTCCCAGTCCTTTTTTTTGGAAATCGGGATGAACAGCAATGGAATAAATTCTAAGGGAATGTTTATAAAGAAAAAGGATAGCAGATCCTGCTGGAATACCTTTTATTTCTGCAATATATACAATTTGATTTTTACTGTTAATGCTGTTTTGTATAGATTTTTTTGTGCTTTGTTTTTCTTTTGGAAAAGAAAGCTGTTCAAGTGAAACTATAAAGTCTTCGTCTTTGGGAAGAGCTGTTCTTAATTTTATCTGATTCATTATACGCCAAATTTAAGTTTTAGAAAAAATTTATATGAAAATAGTTTGTTCCAGGTATGATGTTTTTTTAGGTGGACATGGATTAAAGTTCCTTATAAGTTAAATCTTAAAAAAGGACTATATTCTCAAAAAAAATATAATCAAGTGGATTTTTATCCTCTTATGAAGTTTATATATTGAAAAATTAAATAGTCACCAAAAAATATGTAAATCAAAGCACCAAGAGAAAGAAACGGGCCAAAAGGAATGGCGTATTTCATATCTCTGCCTTTAACCATAATCAGCAAAAGACCGATTGTTGTTCCTATAAGTGAAGATGCAAAAATTGTGAAAAGAACTCCTTTATACCCTATAAATCCACCAATCATGGCAAGAAGCTTTATGTCTCCTCCTCCCATTCCTTCTTTTTTAGTAAAAAGGTAGTATAAAAATGCTATAAGATAAAGAATTCCTCCTCCGATTAAAACTCCTAAAATAAGATCAAGGATTTTTATTTCATTTATAATCAGGGCCAGAATAAAAAAAACAGGAATTCCAGGAAGACTTATAATATCAGGAATGATTTTATGATGGAGATCAATTACACTTACAACAACAAGAACGCAGATAAAAACAAATACAAAAAGGGATTTAATTGTTAATGAAAATATAAATACAGTATAAACTGCCATAAAGCCTGTAAAAAGTTCAATTAAAGGATATTGGATAGAGATTTTAGATTTGCAGTTTCTGCATTTGCCCCAAAGAAAAATATAGCTTAATATGGGAAGATTATCATACCATTTTATGGAAGTTTGGCAGTTTGGGCATGAAGAAGGTGGGAAAGCTATTGAAATTTCATTTGGAATTCTTAAAATACATACATTTAAAAAACTTCCAATAGATGAACCAAAAATAAACGATGTAAAAAGGATTAAATTAAAAGAATACATTAAGTTGCTTTCATTTTATTTTAGATTGTTAATGGCTTTAATTAGCAAAAAAAGGGAAATACCAGATTTGTGGTATTGTCAACTCAAAAAGTTGTATTATATTACAAAGATTGCCCTGCAAAGGGAAGTTAAAATTTTTAATTTGCGATTGACCGAAAACCATAATCTTGAATCAGTTCAATAATGGACACAAAGAAAGTTTTCGCTCATTAAATAATCCAGGAGAAAGAATGGCTGAAACAGATAAAGATGATCTTATAAACATACTTGAGGAAGAATTTAACAGGGAAGATATCCCGGAAAACATGCCCATGATGCCTGTTAGAGATGTTGTGATTTTTACAGACATGCTTCTTCCTCTTTTTGTGGGAAGAGAAAAGTCGACAAAGGCAATTGAAGCTTCTGTCAGAGTAAATAATTATGTATTTCTTGCTACTCAAAAAGATCCAATATCTGAAGAACCTGATAAAAAAGAAATCTACTCAGTTGGCACAATAGCCAAGGTGTTGAGAATACTCAAGCTTCCAGATGGAAAGGTCAAGGCTCTTGTTCAGGGAGTTAGTAAAGGTGAGATCAAGGAATATTTAAGTGAAACTCCATATTTTGATGTTAAGGTTGAGCTTATTGAAGATCTTGAAATTAAAGACTTTGATATGGAAATCGAAGCTCTTGTCAGAAATATCAAGGAACAAAGTGAAAAAATACTTGGTCTTAGAGGAGAACTTACAAGTGATATAAAAGCAGTTTTTGACTCAATTGAAGAGCCTTCTAAACTTGCGGATCTTGTTGCTTCAAATCTTCAGCTCAAAATAGATGAAGCTCAGTCTTTGCTTGAAGAAAGGGATATAAAAGCAAAACTTAAAAAAGTAAATGACTACCTGATGAAGGAAGTTGAGCTTTCTGTTGTTCAGGCAAAAATTCAGTCAGATGTCCGTGATGAAATTTCAAAGAACCAGAAAGATTATTATTTAAGGGAACAAATGAGGGCAATCCATAAAGAGCTTGGAGAGTCTGATGATAAGGTCGAAGAGGTTGAGGATTATAACAAGAAAATAAAAAAAGCAAAAATGCCTGCAAAAGTTCAAAAAGAAGCTAAAAAACAGCTTAAAAGATTTGAGCAGATGCATTCAGATTCTTCTGAAGCAGGCGTGATAAGAACCTATCTTGATTGGCTTGTAGAGCTTCCTTGGTCAAAAACTTCCAAAGGCTTGGTTGATATGAAAAAAGCCGCAGAAGAGCTTGATAAGCGTCATTATGGTCTTGAAAAAATAAAAGAAAGAATTTTGGAATACTTAAGTGTAAAAAAGCTTAATCCCAATTCCAAGTCTCCTATCTTATGTTTTGCTGGTCCTCCTGGAGTTGGTAAGACTTCTCTTGGGCAGGCGATTGCAAGGGCAACAAATAGAAAGTTTCACAGGGTTTCCCTTGGTGGAATAAGAGATGAGGCTGAGATAAGAGGTCATAGAAGGACTTATATAGGAGCAATGCCTGGAAGAATTATTCAGGGAATTAAAGATTGTGGCTCAAAAAATCCAATATTTATGCTTGATGAAATAGATAAACTTGGTTCAGATTTCAGGGGAGATCCTTCTTCAGCTCTTCTTGAAGCCCTTGATCCTGAACAAAACTTTGAATTCAGTGATCATTATTTAAATCTTCCCTTTGATCTTTCAAAGGTAATGTTCATCTTGACTGCAAATATGACAGATACCATTCCCTCTGCTTTGCTTGACAGGATGGAAGTTATTGAGCTTTCAGGCTATACTCCTGAAGAAAAAGAAGAAATAGCAAAAAACTATCTTATCCCAAGGCAGAAAAAAGACTGTGGGATCAAAGAAGATCAGCTTCTTATAAGTGATAACGCCTTAAAGAAAATAATAACTGAGTATACAGCAGAGTCAGGGGTGAGAAATCTTGAAAGAGAAATTAGTGCGATTACAAGAAAATCTGCAAGGCTGATAGTGGAAGAAAAGAAAACCTCTATAAGGGTAACAACTTCAAATCTTGTGAACTTTCTTGGGATTTCAAAGTTTCAGCCTGAAATGGATAAGGAGGAAAGTCAGGTGGGGCTTTCAACAGGACTTGCCTGGACTGAAGTTGGTGGTGAAGTTTTGTATATTGAAGCTTCAATTCTTCCTGGAAAAGGAGAGGTTCAAATTACCGGACAAATTGGTGATGTGATGCAGGAATCAGCAAGAGCAGCCTTGAGCTATGCCAAGTCAAAGCTTGAATATCTAAGTGCAGATGAAGAGTTTTTTGAAAATAGGGATATTCATATTCATGTTCCGGCAGGTGCAATTCCAAAAGACGGCCCTTCGGCTGGAATATCAATGGCAACGGCTCTGATTTCTGCAATGATTGATAAGCCGGTTAAAAATGATGTTGCAATGACAGGAGAAATTACCTTAAGAGGAAGAGTTCTTCCAATTGGAGGACTTAAAGAAAAAGCCCTTGGAGCTTTAAGGGGGGGAATAAAAACAATAATATTTCCTGATAAAAATAAAAAGGAACTTTCTGAATTACCTAAAAATGTAAAAAGAAAAATTAAGTTTGTTCCTGTTTCAAATATTGAGCAGGTCCTTGAAGTTGCAATTGGTGAGGGTATCTTAAAACGAAAAATAAAAAAAAACAAAACCGGTAAAAAATAAAATGCTTGTATTTTCAGCAGACACAGCAGCAGAATATTTAAATTTGGCTCTTTTTGAAGACGATAGGGTTTTGTCTGAAATATCTTTTAAAAACAGGGGGACACACTCAAGGAATATAATTTCAAATATCAATTATTGCTATAAGCTTGCTAAAAAAGAGTTGGCTGAAACAGATCTGTTTGCAGTATGCAAAGGGCCTGGTAATTTTACAGGGGTGAGAATAGGAGTAAGCACTTTAAAAGGGATTTCATTTTCCCTTAAAAAACCTCTTATTGGAGTTTCTTCCCTTGATGCATCAGCTTATTTGTTCAGATATAGTGATAAAAAAGTCTTAAGCGTTATAGATGCTAGAAGAAAAGAGGTTTATTACTCTTTTTATAGATTTGAAAATGGAAAGCTTTGTGAAAAAACTCCTGAATCTGTTGGAAAGCCGGAGCTGATAAAAGATGATGGCTGTGGTGAAATTATTCTTACAGGTAATGGGGCATTGATGTATAAAGATTTTTTTGATCTTTCATTTAAAAAAGTATATTGTCCTCCAGCCTGGATGAGAGAAGCAAAGTCTGGAGTAATCTGTGAAATTGCAAAAGAAAAATTTGAAAAAAATTTCTCAGATGACAAGTTTGGAGTGCTTCCTAATTATATAAGAAGATCCAATGCTGAAGAAAGCTTTGAACAAAAATCTTGATTTAAAGATGAACTTTTGATTTGATACTTATAACAAACGGATTAAATTATGATTTCTATTAAAAAAATTGAAAAATTAACTAAAATAACCAGATATGGTTATCCTTTTATTGGTTTTTTCTTTCTTGTGTTTTTTATTTTTTTTCTTGCAGGGATTTCTTTTATTTCTCTTCCCATGTTTTTCTTAACTGTTTTTTCCCTATGGTTTTTCAGGGATCCAGAAAGACAGATTCCCCAAGAAGAAGACCTGTTGATTTCTCCGGCTGACGGAAAAGTTATAGGTATAGAAAATTTGGAAGCCAACAATTATGATGGCAAACCATGTATAAAAGTAAGTATTTTCATGTCTGTATTCAATGTGCATGTAAATAGGATTCCTTTTTCCGGAAAGATTGCAAAGATTAAATACTTTCCTGGTAAGTTTTTTAATGCTGCTCTTGATAAAGCATCTTTAGATAACGAAAGAAATGCAATTCTTATAGAAACAGACAAGGGTTTTAGTTTCTGGACAGTTCAGATAGCAGGTCTTATAGCTAGAAGAATTGTCTGCCCTTTGGAAGAAGGAGAACAGGTTTTAAAAGGAAACAGATATGGAATGATAAGGTTTGGCTCTAGGCTTGAACTTTATCTTCCCTTAACCAGCGAGATTCTTGTAAAAAAAGGTGAGATGGTTAAAGCAGGTTCCTCAGTAGTCTGCAGAATAAAATAAGGACGGTGACTTATGCAAAAAAGAAAAATTTACATTCTCCCCAATATTTTTACAGCAATGAATGCCTTATGTGGCTTTTATTCTATTATATCATCAATTAATGGTAATTTTATGGCCGCTGCTATAGCAGTTATTGTTGCAATGTTTTTTGACATAATGGATGGACGGGTTGCAAGAATGACAAATTCTGAAAGTAGATTTGGAATGGAATTTGATTCACTTTCAGATCTTATTTCATTTGGGGTTGCCCCTGCAATTTTTTTATATATGTGGATACTCCCTCAACAGGGAAGGGTGGGTTGGCTTACCGCTTTTGTTTTCATGATCTGCGGGGCTTTAAGACTTGCAAGATTTAATGTAAGTGACCAGTCTGATTCCAGGTTTTTTACAGGGCTTCCAATTCCAGCTGCGGCATTTATTTGTGTAACCTGGTTTCTTTTTTGTAATAAAATAGAGTTTGTTGGCAGGTTGTTGGAAGTATTATCAATAATTTTAACTTATCTTGTTGCTTTTCTTATGGTAAGCAATGTTAAATATCCTTGTCTTAAAAAAATGGATAAGGATCAAAAAATTCCTTTTAATATTTTGGTTGCTGTTATCCTTGCTATCGTGCTTATTGCATCTGAGCCTCAGATAATGCTCTTTATTACTGCTTTTATATATCTTTTGTCAGGGTTTTTTATTTTTATTAAATTAGCTCATTCAAAAAACAGAGCTTCTGTTAAATCGGAATAGATTAATAAAAATTGTTATAAATAGTTTGATATCGCTTTAATTTTTTAAAGCGATATTTTTTATTAAACACATAGGCTTAATTAGCTGTTGTTTGAAATTATAAAACTTTGTTCAGTTTAATTAAAAACTTTAATATCCAGAAAATATAAATTGTTTCAGAGATTAAATTTTGACCAGCTGAGCGTTTGATGTTTTTATAAATTTTAACTTTGAGTTTCAAAGGGATAAAAAATGACACGTAAAAAATTCAATGTGGCAATTGCTGGTGCGACAGGTGCTGTAGGTAATGTAATGATCAAATGCCTTGAAGAAAGAAATTTCCCTGTGGCAAATCTTAAGCTTCTTGCTTCAAAAAGATCTGCAGGCAAAAAGCTTGGTTTTAAAGGAAATGAAGTTGTAGTTGAAGAAATGACAAAAGACTCTTTTAAAGACGTTGACATAGCTCTTTTTTCAGCAGGAGGAGGAATCAGCCTTGAATTTGCTCCAATAGCAGCTCAGGCTGGAGCAGTTGTGGTGGATAACTCAAGTGCCTGGAGAATGGATCCTGAGGTTCCTCTTGTTGTGCCCGAGGCAAACCCTCAGGCTGTGGCTGGATATAAAGCCAAAGGCATTATTGCAAATCCAAACTGCTCAACTATTCAGATGGTTGTGGCTTTAGCTCCTATTTACAAGGAGTTTGGAATAAAAAGAATTGTTGTTTCTACATATCAGGCAGTTTCTGGAAGCGGGAAAAAAGCAATAGATGAACTTTTAGATGAAACAAGGGCTAAATTAGACTCCCTTGATTATAAAAGAAAAGTTTACCCCCATGATATTGCATTTAATTGTATACCTCATATAGATGATTTTTTAGAGAGTGGGTATACAAAAGAAGAGATGAAAATGGTTAATGAAACCAGAAAAATATTTGGTGATAATAAAATTGGAGTTACTGCGACCACAGTAAGAGTTCCTGTGTTTTACGGGCATTCTGAATCTGTGAATTTGGAAACCATAACACATGCAGATATTTCAAAGGTAAAAAAACTTCTTGAAAGTTCAAAAGGCATAAAAGTTCTTGATAATCCAAAGGAAAATGTTTATCCTCTCGCCTTGGATGCGGCTGGTAAGGATTTTGTTTTTGTTGGGAGGTTAAGGCAGGATGAATCCATTGAAAATGGGTTAAATATGTGGATAGTTGCTGATAATATAAGAAAAGGTGCTGCAACAAACACAGTTCAGATTGCTGAATTACTGGCAGAGTCTTATTTGTAATCACTATTAAAGATTGTTTTTGTTAAAGAGACCGTTGAAAACATGGTCTCTTTTTATTTTATCAAGGAGGGTAAAACGTGGAAAGAATTCCGATCACTAAAGAGGGTTTCGAGGTTTTAAAGAACGAGCTGCAAAGTCTTAAAACTGTTGAAAGACCTAAAAACATTGAAGCTATTGAAACTGCAAGAGCTCATGGTGATCTTTCGGAAAATGCGGAATATGATGCAGCAAAGGAAAGACAATCCTTTATTCAGGGCAGGATAAATGAACTTGAATATAAACTTGCAAATGCAGATGTTATTGATCCGTCCAAACTTTCTAAAGATAAAGTTGTTTTTGGAGCAATAATTCTTCTTGAAAATATTGACACAGGCGAAGAAGTCAAATATCAGCTTGTAGGGCCCGATGAATCCGATATAGATAAAGGTAAAATTTCAGTTACCTCTCCTCTTGGTAAAGGGATTTTAGGAAAAGTTCCAGGGGATGAAGTGACTTTTCAGGCTCCTGGTGGTAAAAGAATATACGAAATAGTTGAAATACTCTAAAATCAATAACTACCGGAATTATAGTTTTATTTAAACTCAAGTGGAAAATTTAAATTTGGAAATAATTTTGGATTTAAATTTAAAATCTGATTAAATAAAATTTTAGTTTTGAAACTGAATAAAAAACAATGGGAGTAAAAATGGCAAGAATTACAGTTGAAGACTGTTTGGTAAAGGTAAAAAACCGCTTTGAACTTGTTCATTTGGCTGCTGCAAGGGTCAGGCAGTTAAGAGAAGGCTCTGAGTATCTTGTTCAAAGAGCTAAGAATGAGGATGTTGTTATGGCTTTACGTGAGATAGCTGCAGGTAAAGTCGTCAGGGACTCTGATGGCGGTTCTGAATAAAAAATATTTTTTAGACAGAAATAAAAAATATTTTCGTTTGAACAAGCTTATTGGTAAAGCCTGTATCAAATTTAATCTTTTAAATGACAAAGATAAAGTTCTTCTTGCTGTTTCAGGGGGCAAAGACTCAATGACTCTTTTAGCCTGCTTGAACGACAGAAAAGACTGGATCCCTGTTGATTTTGAAATAGTTCCTGTACATATTGATCCAGGTTTTGATGATGGATCTGCTGAGGAAGTTAAAAATTTTTTAAATGAAAATGATATCAGTATTCATCTTGAATATACAGATTTTGGTGTAATGGCCCATGGGCTTGATAATATAAATAAAAGTCCTTGTTTTTTGTGTTCATGGAATAGAAGAAAAAGGCTTTTTGAGCTTGCCGCTGAATTTGGATGCAATAAAATTGCATTTGGCCATACAAAAGACGATCTTATAGCCACTCTTTTTTTAAATATGTGCTACAAAGGAAGTCTTGGAACTATGGTTCCAAACCAGGAGATGTTCAAGGGGAAGTTTAGGGTTATAAGACCTCTTTGTCTTGTCGATGAAAATCTTGTTTCAAGTTTTATAAAAAGTTCTGGTATCCCTGTTTTTGAAAACAAATGTCCTTCGGCAGGAGTTTCTAAAAGGGATGAAATGAAAGTTTTTTTAAAAACTCTTTATGGAAAGAATGAGCGTGTAAAGGAAAATATATTCAGGTCAATGTCTCATGTTTCACCTGATTATCTTTTATAGGGTATTGTGATGAAGGATGTGCAAAAAGAAAAAGACTATAGAAATATTCCCATAGATAAAGTGGGAATAAAAAATCTTAGATATCCTGTCACAGTTCAGGATAAAGAAAACAAATATCAGCAAACAGTTGCAAACATAAATATGTATGTGGATTTACCCCATCATACAAAGGGAACCCATATGAGCAGGTTTGTGGAAATGCTCAATATGTTCAGACAGGAATTGTCCTATGAGGCGTTTTCTGAAATACTTGGAAAGATGAAGTCTTCACTTAATGCAAAGTCTTCTCATATTGAAATAGAATTCCCTTATTTTGTTAAGAAAAATGCTCCTGTTACAGGAGTTTCCGGCTTAATGGACTATTCTTGTAAAATCACAGGTCAAAGCGATGTTAATGGCAAAATAGATATTGTTTCTCAGGTTGAGGTTCCTATATCCTCCCTTTGTCCCTGCTCAAAAGAAATCAGTGATGGGGGAGCACACAATCAAAGAGGAATTATAACTATTGGTGTTCGTTTTAAAAAATTCATCTGGATGGAAGATTTAATTAAAATTTGTGAAGATTCAAGTTCATGTGAACTTTATTCTGTTTTAAAAAGAGTCGATGAAAAAGAAGTAACAGAACGGGCATATAAAAACCCTAAGTTTGTTGAAGATATTGCAAGGGATGTAGCCTTAAAACTTTATGAAGATAAAAATATTTTGTGGTTTGAAGTAAGTGTAGAAAATTTTGAATCAATTCATAATCACAGTGCCTATGCATATATATCAAGTTCAGGCATTGATGCTCAAAGACAAAAATCCTGATAATTTTTAAAAGTTTAATGAAATTTTTGAATTTTGCCCTTTTGCTAATTTCTTTTAATTGTAAAAATTATTGAAAAAAAGATAAAAGCTTTTCAGTCTGATTAAAAAACTTTTCAGGTAAGATATGAAAGCATTGCAGTAGCAAAACTTAAAACAAGAAAAAAACCGCACATATCGGTTATTGTTGTAAGAACCGGCCCGGATGCAAGGGCTGGATCAACCTTGATAAGTTTAAAAAAAAGAGGGATTGTTCCTCCAAGTGAAACAGCAATAATAGAGTTTAAAGACATTGCCGAGGCAATTACAAGACCAAGGTATAGATTTTGTTTCCAAAGATAGGCGGCTCCTCCAAGAACAACTCCAAGAGCAGCTCCGTTAATAACACCAAGCAATACTTCCTGACGCCAGACTCTAAAGATTTCCCTGGGCTTAATAAGACCAAGATCCAGTTCTCTAAGCGATACTGCAAGAGCCTGAGTGCCTGTATTTCCACTCATATCTGAAATAATTGGAAGAAAAACTGCAAGAGCTATTACCTGGGCTAAGGTGTCTTCGTATGCAGTAATTACTCCGGCAGCAATGATATTGAAAAAAATATTAACCAAAAGCCATGAAAATCTTCTTGTGGTTCTTTTAAATAAAGGCATGGAACGTAGTTCTTCACCGCCTATGATACCATGTGTTTTAAGATAGGTTTCATCGTTTTTATCAATGAGAGCTTCATCAACATCCGATTCTTTTATGACTCCAATAAGTTTTCCTTTAGAATCAACTACAGGAGCACCTATAAAGCCTGTTTTTTCAAAAAAATCATCAAGCTCGGCAAGAGGAGTGTTGTGGTCAATTTTAACTGGGTTGTTTATCATTATATCTTTTGCGGTTTTTATTCCCGGAGATACAAGAAGATCTCTTAATCTTAAAACACCTGTAAGAATTTTGTCACTATTTACAACATACACATACTGAACATCAAAATCAGAGTATATTTTTTGATTTGTTCTTAAATCATTTATAATATCAGATACTTTTTCAGACTCATAATGCCAGAGATATTCGGTGATCATAAGACCGCCGGCAACGAACGGAGAGTATCCTGAAAGAAACTTAAGATCGTTTGCTTCTTCAGGATCCATTTCATGAATGATTGAATTTGCAGCACTATGATCAATTTCTGAAACTATATCGGCTCTTTGATTGCTTTCAATTAGGCTTACTATTGGTGCAGCATCCTTTGGGTCCATCTCTTCAAGAATTTCAGCCGCAACAGTTTCAGGAATCAATTCTATAAGGTTAGCAGCTTTTTCAAATGAAAGAGTTTTTAAAACAACTTGCTTTTCTTCTGAATCAAGTCTTGAAAAAAATCTTCCGGTTTCAAAGGATGATAGATTATCGAAAAAAAACTCTATTTCTCTAGATTTTTTTTCTTTAATAAGAGCTAAAAGTGTTTTTTCATCAAGGATTAAATCTTTATTTTGATTCATTTGGGATTCTTTTTTTATTGTTGTAAATTTTATTTTGGTAAAAATACAAAATTTGTATCTAATTTAAACTGAATATTTGGAAAGTTTAAGAATTAATTTTAAATCTGACTTTAAAGTTTAACAAAAATCAGTTTTAGTTCAGCACTAATTATTCATAAGTAAATGAAAATCCAATTGTAAATAAAAAGAAATCGTCTATTTTTTCACTTGTAATCATGTATTTTGAAGACAGGTAGATTTTGGAATTGTTTTTAAACTGAAAATAAAATCCTGCCTCAGGATAAAAACAATAAATTATATCATCAAGATATTCTTTTTTTTCATCATTTTTATAATATATTCCAGTTTTTTTTTGTTCGTCATCTTCATCATCTTCATTGGTTTCAAGCAAATAACCTGCAAAAACACCAACACCCAAAAAAGGAGTGATAAAAGAGGAATATTTTATTCTTGTGCCTAAGTTAAGTCCTGTAAAATAATTTTTGTCATTGTTTTTTTTAATTCCCAGGTGACTGAATGATGCCCTGTATTCAATAAAATCTGAAGGTGAGCCAAGCATTCCAAGTTCTATCCATGAAGAAGAGTCTGACTTTTTTCCACCTCCAACTTCAAGATAAAGTCCGTTGGGGTACTCAGGAGGATGAAACCAATTGGCTTCTTCTCCAAAAACAGAGGAAAAGCTAAAAAAAGAAAAAATTGAAATTAAAATAATATTTTTCATGGATTAGAAGTCATTTTTAATTTTGTCTTTTAAAAAAGAAAACTCATTAAAAGGATTTTTGTCAGATTCATTTAGAAAAATTGAATAAATAAAAATTTTATTTTCATTGTCAAGGTAATAGCCGCAGATGTTTTTTACTCCTGTAAGAGTTCCTGTTTTATAAAAATTTCCGTTTCCGTCTTTTTTCATCAATAAATAATAAGGTTTGAATTGGTTTAAAATTGTGACCATGTTTTTGGCTGAAATTTTATTTTCCCGGGAAATCCCGCTTCCTTCGATAATATTTGCTGTAATTTGATTTTGGTCTAAATAATTTTTATAATAATTAACTGATTTTTCAATGTCAGCTCCGTTTTTATCAGCGCCTATGCACATGAAAAGCTGGTTGGCAATAAAATTGTTGGAATAAAAGAGCATTTTTTCAATTATATCTTTTAAGGTAAAGTCTGATTTGAAATCAACTATTTCTTTTAAATCATTTTTGTCCTTACTATTTATCAGTCTTATTTTTCCATTAAAACTTATACCTTCATTTTCAAGAAAGTATTTGATCAGCTGAGCTGGATATAAAAGGTTTGCATTATTAATAGCGGATAAGGGGATTCTTCCTTTGTTAAGGCCTGTTTTTTCAATAAGAAACAATACTTCTTTTAAAAGTGGAGTTTCTTTTTCGCATGAAATAAAGATATTATCTTTTTTTTTAAAACAAACAGAATTAAAGTTTGCAGCAAGAGCATTGTTTGGAGAATCGTATGTATTTTTAGAAAATGTTTTTGTTCCTTTAAAATTGATTGATAATTGAGAAAAAAAACTTTGATCTATTATAAGATCATTAAATTCTTTTGAATGGGATTTTTTGGAAATTTTTTTGGAAAACTTTTTAATTTGCTCAGAAATAAAAAGGGGATCTCCAAATCCTTTTATATAAAGATTGTTTTTTTCATCTATATAGGCTTTTGTCGAAAATCTATAATCCAGCCCAAGTTTTTCAATGGAAATAAGGGCTGTAAGCACCTTGATTGTAGAAGCTGGAATAAGTTCTTTTTCAATGTTTTCAAAATAAAGGGCTTTGTTTTTTTCAGGATCAAATAAAACAATAGATCTTTGTGCACAATATAAATTGGCAGGAAAACAAAGGATAATTAGAATTGTTAAAATTTTTTTAATCATCAGTATCAACAATTATGGTTACAGGTCCGTTGTTTAAAAGAGAAACATTCATTGTTTCCTGGAATTTACCGGTTTGGGGCTTAATTCCTTTTCCTTTGAGTTTTTCTATAAAATAATTGTAAAGTCTTTCTGCTTTTTCAGGTTTGGCGGCTTTTACAAATGAAGGCCTTCGTCCTTTTTTTGTGTCTGCATATAGAGTAAACTGGGAGACAACAAGAATTTCTCCTTTAATGTCCAAAAGACTTAAATTCATTTTATCTTCATTATCAGAAAATATTCTTAAATTAATAATTTTATCTGCAAGATAATCAGCTTCTTTTTCGCTGTCTTCATGGGTTACTCCAAGAAAAACAAGAAGTCCTTTTTTTATTTCTCCTATTATTTTGTCTTCAACTTCAACCTTTGAATAATTTGTTCTTTGAATTATTGCTTTCATTAAACACCTTTAATAAAAAAATGATTTAAAATATTTAAACTCGGATTGAATTTTATCTTTTAAAATTATTCTGCTCCAATTATCTGGATAAGACAAGGGGGAATACATTGCTTTAAAGTATACCTTTGTTTTTGTAGAATTTTCAATTTTTTCAACTTTTATAACTTCTATATTGTTTTTAAAATATCCTTCAAAATAAGCAAAGACAGTATCATCAAGTTTGGAACCGCTTTTTTGTGAATATGATTCAATGGAAAGTTTTCCGTTTTTTAAAAGAAAGGCTTTAATTCCATTTTCCATTATTTCTTTTTTCTTTAATTTGTTTTCTATGATTATATCCCAGGAAAAATTGCTGAACTTAGTGTTTGTAAGAGATTTTCTTACAGGATTTAAATAAAGCTGGGAAGAAATTGTTTTTCCGTTTGAGGTTTTTTCTTCAAAGGATGCAAAATAAATTAAATCAGATGAAAATGCCAAAGTTTTAAATGAAATAAACACCAAAATCAATAAGTTAAAAAATACCCTTAAGAAAATCGGTCCTTTTATTTTTTTTAAATTTTTCAATGGCATACCTTAAAGTAACTCTTTTAAGATTAGAATAATTGTTTCTAAGAAACTCTATAAGTTTTCTATCGTCTTTTTTTCCTACTTCCCTTAAAATCCATCCAACAGCTTTGTTAATAAGGTCTTCTTCATCTTTTAAGAGAAGTTTGCTTATTTCAAGGGGAAAATCCAAATAATTGTGCTTAATAAAGTAAAGAGTTGAAACAATGGCAATTCTTCTGTCAAAAAGATAATTGGAAAAAGCCATTGATTTTAGAATATCTTTGTTTTTGTAGTTGATTTTTAAAAAATAATTTCCTGTTATTTTTGGAGCTGATAAATCTGTTAAATCCCAATTGTTTATATATTCGGTGTTTTTAAGGTAAATTTTATTAACAATAAATGATTTTTCTTTTTTGTTTGCTTTTTCATACAGGTTGACAAGATTAATAAGTGCAAAATATCGTTCTTCATGAAAAGGGGATTTTAAAAAAAGCCCGGTTTCTTCCAGGTTTAAAGGAAAATTTTTTTGAATTTTTCTTAACTCAGGAACTTTTACCCCAAGGAATAGATCCTTTTCACCGTAACTTCCTTTTTGAGTTTTGAAAAACCTTTTTAAATGATTTGCCATTTTTTTGTTTTCAAGGCTTCTTATTTCTTTTTGGGCTTTTTTAAAATTTGACATAAATTAAGGTCTTATGGCTTTAAAAATTCCACAATCATAGAAAATATCTTTATTAAGTTTTTCTCGTTGTTCACTTTGATTGTCTGTTATAACTGCAGAATAAGTGTTAAATCCTTTTTCAAACACATCTTTAGACCAGTACCATTTGTTTTTTTCTATGGGGAAAAAAGGTTTATTTTTAAAAAGACTTAAAAGTTCTTGTTCACTTGGAAGTCTCCAGTCTGAAAATTCATCAATATTTATTTGTTTCACTGCTTCCTGAGCATCTTTAAAGAAATAGCATTTTTTATCTGAAAAATCGTCAGAATCAATAATCAGCCAGGTTTTACCTGTAAGGTTATCTTTAAAAGAAAAGTTCCCATAGATGAAAAATCTTGAAGAGTCAGCAAGTTTTTTTCTTACAAAACTAGCTTTTGAAAAGGATTCTTTTATCATTTCATTTATGTTTTTTGTCTCAGTTATTTTTTTGTCTTGAATTGTTTTTGTTTTTTCAACTGATTTTTGAGCACTTAAATCAAGCTTTTTAAGCTGATTTAGTTTTTGTTCAGATGCTTTTTTGTATTCGGGTAAAGTATCAGAATGAATATAGGCTTTTAATCTGTTTATTCTGTTTTCAAGAGAGTAGTTTGAATTTGAAGAATAAGTCATTAAATTTTCAAATTTTTGTTTTTCATTTAAAATATAGTCAATTTCTCGTATTCTTGTGTTTGCAGCATTAACTATTTTATATTTATTATTGTTTTGTATATAATTTTTTAGGAACTCTTTTTCTTTTTCAATGGAAGCTGAGCTGTCTTTTGCATATTTTAAAAGAACTTGAGCCCATTTTTCTTCTTCAAGGGTTCTTAAAAGTCTTGAAGTTTTGTATTTATGTGGATGCATTGGGAAAAGTTTATTAAAGGTTTCAATTTTTTTCTTCACTTTTTCAAATTTTTCAAGAGAATCAACTTTTTCTACTTCAATTTCAATGGATGTTAAATAATAATTTCCTGCTTTGTTTTTAATTTGTGTTAGTTCCTCAATCTTTGTTTCGGGGTATTTTATTTTGAAGTTTTCAAGCTCAAAAATTTTTTTCTCTGTTTCAGAATCAGGTATTGCTTGAAGTTTTTCAAATTCATAGTTTTTAATTATTTCAGGAATATTATTTAAAAGTTCTTTTGTTTTTTCTGAATATTTTCCTTCAGGAAATCTTTGGAGGAAGTTTAGGTAAAATCTAGAGGCTCTTTCTTTATATTCATCATCAACTGGAGTTTGGTTTATTTTTTGGATCATCAGCTCAAAAGACTCTTTTTGAGTACGTTTTAAAATAGTGTTTAGTCTGATTTTTGCTTTTTCAGTTGGGTTTGATTTAGGGTAGGTTGAAATAAATGCTTTTAAAAGGTTTATTTTTTGATCTTCATAATCCATTTTGTCAAGGTCGGTTAGGACAGACAAATAAATTTTTTCAATTTTTTTGTTATTAATATAAATATAGCCCGTAACTGAAATGGAAATAGAAATTAAGGCAAAAAGAAAACCAATAATAATTTTTTTCCATGGGAATTTTTTTTCAATAAAATCTTCTATGGAAGGAGTTGCTTTTTTAATTTTTTTTGGTTGTTTTTTGTTTTTTAATTCGGGAAGGACAATTTGATCTGTAAACTCACTTAAAGAAGATTCATTTTCAAGTTCAATACCGATATCGTAATTATCAAGAGTGTTTTTCTGGTTTTGAGGGTCTGTTTTTTCCTGGCTTGTTTCAAGATGATCTTCAAGGTTTTTTTGGGCTGATTTGTCTTTTGAAACAGGGTCAAAGCTTTCTTGGCCAAAATTTATAGAATCAAGCTCATCAAAGCTTTCTTCTGAATCAGGAAAAGATATTTCATCTGATTCATCTAGAGTATCAGGCGAGAAATCTTCAGGCAACTCAGCCTGGAAGTCTTTACTTAAGATTTCACTTTCTTCTTCGAATTTTATTTCAAGTTCATCTATTTCTTCTTCTTGGGGAGAGATCTTTTTTTCATCTTTTAGTCTCAGTGCCTCCATCAAAATATTCATCAGGGGCATTTTTATTATTCTTTTTTTATCGGAGATGGTCTTTTTAAGCTCAATGGAGGAATTGTCCCATGAAATTATTTCATATGCTGCCTCAAGATGTTTGAGCCCTGATTTTGTTTCAGCGTCAATTATTTCACCGTTTTCAATATAAAGAGCTCCTTCTTTATTTCCTCTTGCTATAAGAAGTTTAACTGTAGGCTTTTCCATCTGAACTATCTGAAGAAAATTTGTCAGGTTTATTCCTGAAATTTTACCTTCCAGTTTATCTGTCATAGAAAACTAAGCCCTTTCATCAAAAACTAAAAACAATGGCAAAACTAAGCTATTGCTTAATTTGAAAATTAAGTATTAAAATATTTCCTTTAAATAAGCCATTAAATCTTGCTTTTTAATCATCTTTATTTACAAGTTTTTGGACTTTTCTAAAGCCTCTTGGGAGAATTTTTCCTCTATTTCCTCTTTTTCCTGCAAAGTCTTCAATCATATTGGTTGTTATATTTAAAATACGTTTACCTGAATGAATAATAAACCCATTTTCTTTATCCATTAAATGAAGAATTATCAGTCTGTCCCTGTTGTTTTCAAAATCTTTTTTTACAATTCTAATTATCTGGTTTCCTTTTCCTCTTGCAAGTTCTGGAAGTTCTTTTGCTTCAAAAATAAGAAGCCGGCCTTCAAGGGTTACAGCTGCAATCAGCTGGTTTTCTATTTCACCAATTTTAAGAGGTTTAAGCGGGATAGAATTTTTTGGAACAGTGAGGAAGTTTTTACCCTTTTTGTTTTTTGAAACAGCATTGGAAAATTCAGATATAAATCCATATCCTGAATCGCTTGCAAAAATAAATTTTGATTCTGGTTCAGCTGAGCTCATTGAAGTTATATTTATCTGATCTGGGAGATTAAGCCTTGAACTTAAAGGCTCTCCATGGCTTCTTGCACTTGGGAGATTATGGTTGTCAAGGGAATAGGCTTTTCCTTCACTGTCTATAAACACAGATTTCAATGTGTTTTTTGTAAGATTTAAAAACTTAAATTTGTCGCCGGATTTATATGAAAGTGAGGTTGGATCTATTTCATGGCCTTTTGCAGCTCTTATCCAGTTTTCTTCAGACAAAACAACAGTAATTGGCTCTGATTGGATAATTTCCCTTTTTGGAAGAGGTTTTGCTGCTTTTTTTTCTACAATCTTTGTTTTTCTTTTATCACCAAACTCTTTCCTTGCTTCTTTTATTTCTTTTTTTATAAGTTTTTTTAAAAGCTTATAATCATTTAAAATAAGTTCAATTTCATTTTTTTCTTTATTTAGCTGACTATATTCAAGAAGAATTTTTTCTTCTTCAATTTTTGCAAGCGCTCTAAGCCTTATATTTAAAATTGCTTCAGCCTGGATTTCAGATAAAAGGAATTTTTTCATTAATTCTTTTTTAGGTTTATCTTCTTTTCTTACTATTCTTATAACCTCGTCCAAATCAAGATAAGCAATTTTAAGGCCTTCAAGTATATGAAGTCTTTCATTTATTTTATCAAGTCTTGAATTAAGCCTTCTTGTTACTGTGATTTTGCGAAATTCAAGCCATTCTTCAAGAAGTTCTTTTATGCTGGTGACCTGAGGCTTATTATTGTTACCAATATAGTTAAGATTTATTCTATGTGTTTTTTCAAGATCTGTTGTTGCAAAAAGATGATCCATTAGCTGAGCTGTATTTATCTGCTTTGATTTTGGAGTTATTACAATTCTTAAAGGATCTTCATGGTCTGACTCATCTCTTAAATCACTTACCATGGGCAGTTTTTTTTCAGCCATTTGTGAGCCAATATCTTCAATAAGCTTTGAGACCGAAACATAAGGAGGAATTGAGTCTATAATTATTTCATTGTTTTCAACCCTGAATGTTCCCCTTACTTTTACTGTGCCTGTGCCTGATTTGTAAATATCAAGAATGTCTTGTTTTGGTGTTATAATCTCTCCGCCGCAGGCAAAATCAGGGCCTTTTATTATCTCCATCAAGTCTTCAATACTTGTTTGTGGAAAATCAAGAAGTTTAATGCATGCATCTGCTGATTCGCGAAGATTGTGAGAGGGAATGTCAGTTGACATGCCCACGGCAATACCTGATGAACCATTTATTATTATATTGGGAAGTCTTGAAGGCAGAACAAGGGGTTCTTTCAAAGTTCCGTCAAAGTTTGGGCCCCAGTCAACAGTTCCAAGTGAAAGTTCAGACAAAAGAATGGAGGAATATTTTGTCATTTTTGATTCAGTATATCTCATTGCTGCAAAAGATTTGGGATCATCCTGGGAGCCCCAGTTCCCCTGTCCGTCAATAAGAGGGTATCTTATTGAAAAAGCCTGGGCAAGATTAACCATTGCCTCATAGCAGGCACTGTCTCCGTGTGGATGGAATTTTCCAAGAACATCACCTACAGTTCTTGCTGATTTTTTATAGGTGGATGTATGGGAAAGCCCAAGCTCACTCATTGCATATACAATTCTTCTTTGGACAGGCTTGAGTCCGTCTGAAATTCTTGGAAGAGCTCTGTCCATGATTACATACATTGCGTATTCAAGGTAGGCTTCTTCAGCAAACTCTGTGATAAGTCTTTTTTCTTCGTTCATTAAATCTCTGTTCATATGATTTCAGTCTGATCTCCTTTTTCCGTAAGCCAGGTTTTTCTGTCTTTTGCTCTTTTTTTAGATAAAAGCATATCCATTAATTTGAATATGGTTTCATCATCTGGGAGGTTAAGCTGAACAAGCTTTCTTGTTGAAGGATCCATTGTGGTTTCTCTTAGTTGGGGAGGGTTCATTTCTCCAAGTCCTTTGAATCTTACAATGGAAATCTTTTTTTTAGAGTTTTTATGTTTTTTTAAAATAAGATCTCTTTCTGATCTGTCTATTGCATAATGGGTTTCTTTTCCAATATCTATTCTAAAAAGCGGGGGAACAGCAAGAAACAGATGCCCTTTTTTAGCAACCTGATGAAAATGTTTAATAAATAATGCAGCAATAAGGGTTGCAATATGAAGCCCGTCTGAATCTGCATCGGCAAGAATACATATTTTTCCATATCTTAATCCTGAAATATCATCTGATCCGGGTTCCACTCCTATTGCAATGGAAATATCGTTTATTTCCTTTGAATTTAACACCTGGGATGAATCAACTTCCCAGGTATTTAAGATTTTACCCCGTAAAGGAAGGATTGCCTGGTAGTTTCTGTCCCTTGCCTGTTTGGCAGACCCTCCTGCAGAATCGCCTTCCACAAGGAAAAGTTCTGAAATTCCAGTGTCTTGTGAGGTGCAGTCTGCAAGTTTGCCAGGAAGGGCAGGGCCTGTTCTATATTTTTTTCTTTCAACTTTTTTAGCTGAGTTAAGGCGTTTTTTTGCGTTGTTTATCACTGCTTCGGCAATAAAGCTTCCTGCTTCAGGATGCTGATTAAGGTAAAGGCTGAAGGAATCTTTTATTAATGAAGAAACAGTTGTTCCTGCACTTCTTGATGAAAGCCTTTCCTTTGTTTGACCTGAAAACTGGGGATCATCCATTTTAAAAGAAATAATATAGTTGCAGTCTCTCCACAGATCTTCAGCAGAAAGTCTTATCCCTTTTGGTATTATATTTCTTAAATCACAAAATTCTTTCAAGGCATGCAAAAGTCCTGTTCGGAGGCCGTTTACATGGGTTCCACCAAGGGGGGTGGGAATAAGGTTGACATAACTTTCATAAATAGTTGGAGGGCTTTCAAAAGTCCAGGCAATAACTGTTTCCATTTCAAATTCATCTTCAGCAAATTTTGAATGGAATGGAATTTCAGGTACAGCTTCTTCCTGAGTTTCCTTAAGCTCATTTTCAAAATATTCATTTATCCCTTCCGAATATTGCCAGGAAATGGATTCATTGGTTTTTTCATCTAAAAAATTCATTTTAAGTCCTGGGCATAAAATAGCCTTGGCTCTTATTGAATGTTTTAAGGAAGAAAGATTGAATGAAGGGCTGTCAAAATAAGATCCGTCTGGATAAAATTTTATTGAAGTTCCTGTTTTTTTTATGTTTTCTTCAATAACCTCAAGTTCAGAAACTTTGAATCCGTTTTCAAAGGCAATTAAGTGTTTTTTTTCATCTCTTTTGACAATGATTTCAAGCCTTTTTGAAAGGGCATTTACAACAGAAACTCCCACTCCATGAAGTCCGCCTGAATATTTGTATGTTTTTTGGGAAAATTTTGCACCGGCATGGAGTTTTGTCATTATCAATTCAACCCCTGAAATTTTTTCTTCAGGATGAATGTCCACCGGCATTCCTCTTCCATCATCAGAAACTGAAACAGAATTGTCTGAATGAAGAATTATTGAAATTTCCTTGGCATAACCTGAAACAGCCTCATCAACACTATTGTCAATAACTTCCTGAACAAGGTGATTTGGACTTGATGTGTCTGTATACATTCCAGGTCTTTTTTTTACCGGATCAAGACCTTTTAAAACCGAGATATCCTGGGCAAGATATTTTGAACCATTGTGTTTTTCCAAATCAAATATACTCACTTTAAAATCCATTGATAATTAATGTTTTTGCAAAATTGTAGTGGTTTAAATTATGAAACTTCAGACTGATGATTGTTTTAGAATAAAGTTATAAAACAAATCATTTTTAATTGTTTAGATGATTTAATCAAAGTTTTGCTTTTTAAATCCTTTGAGCATTTCTTTTTTTCTGTTAAAGCCTTTTATTCTATCAACTTTAAATCCATTTTGTTCAAGACCTCTTCTTACGAATCCGGCTGCTGAAAAAGTTGAAAAAGTGGCATTTTTAAAACTATGATTTTTCATATATCTGAAAAAACTATCACTCCACATTTCAGGGTTTTCTTTAGGGTTGAATCCATCAAGATACCAGACATCAAAAAAAATATCAGGCAAATATGATTTAATATTTTTTAAATCATCAAATATCAGCTTAAGATTAACTTTTTTTTGAAAAAATGCAAATTTAGAATAATTTTTATTAAAATCAGTTTTATTATACTTGTTTAAAAAGTTTATGGATTCAAATCTTGAGTGAATGAAAAGTTTATGAATTTTTTCCATTTGTTCAGGTGAAATTGGATATTTTTCAAATGAAGTATAATTTAATTGTGAATTTTTCGGAGCAAATTGTAAAAAAAGTTTTAAGGTTAAAAGAAAATTAAGTCCTGTTCCAAAACCTGCCTCAAATATATTTACAGTCTTTTTTTTAAAAAATTTTTGAGGGAGGTTGTTTGGTTCTGCAAAAACATGAAGTGATTCCATTTGTCCGCCGGCAGGCGAAAAGTATATATCATTGAAAACAGGTGAAAAAATATCACCTGTTTCAAGAACTTCAATATTTGCAAATTCAATTGGCATAATCAGTTTTTCAAACTGTGAATCGGAGCTGGAATTCTTCCGCCTAGTTTTACAAAATTATTTTTTCCAGTTCTGTTTTTAATGTCGATGATTGAACAATGGCCTAAAAGTCCGCCAAAATGTGCTTTGTCTCCAGGACCTTTTCCAGGAACTGGAATGATTCTTGTTGCTGTTGTTTTGTTGTTTATCATTCCAATTGCCATTTCATCAGCGATTATTCCAGCAAGAACCTCTTCTGAAGTGTCTCCTGGAATGGCAACCATATCAAGACCTACAGAACATACAGATGTCATTGCTTCAAGTTTTTCAATTGTAAGAAGTCCAAGCTCAGCAGCTTTTGCTATATTTAAATCTTCACTTACAGGAATAAAAGCTCCGCTTAAACCGCCCACATGGGAGCTTGCAAAGGCCCCTCCTTTTTTAACAGCGTCATTTAACATAGCAAGAACTGCTGTTGAACCTGGAAGTCCTATGCTTTCAAGGCCGAGGCTTTGAAAAATCTCACCCACACTGTCTCCAACAGTTGGAGTGGGAGCAAGGGAAAGATCACAAACTCCAAAGGGAATTTTAAGTTCTGAGGCTACTTCCCGTCCAATCAGCTCTCCAACCCTTGTGACCTTACAGGCTGTTGTTTTGATAAGTTCAGCAACTTTTCCAAGATCAAGTCCGTGATTGTTGATGCTAAGAGCTGATTCAATTTCATTTTTTACAACCCCAGGGCCACTTACCCCTACATTAATAACAGCATCAGGCTCGCCTACTCCAAGGTATGCACCAGCCATAAAAGGAATATCAGGAGGAATGTTTGCAAAAACGCAGATTTTTGCACAGGCAAGCCCGTCTTTATCAGCTGATTTTTCTGCTGCTTTTTTAATTATTTTTGCCATGAGATTTATTGCATCCATATTTATTCCTTCTCTTGTGGATGCAACATTTATTGAAGCACATACTCTTTCTGTTAAAGACAATGCTTCTGGAATGGATTTTATAAGAGCCATGTCAGACTTAGTCATTCCTTTTTCAACCAGAGCTGAAAATCCTCCTATAAAATCCACTCCCACTTCTCTTGCTGTTTCATCAAGAATTTTTGCAATTTCAACCATTCCGTCTTCTTTGAAAGGTGCTCCTGCAATTGCAATAGGACTGATGGATATTCTTTTATTTACAACTTCAATTCCGTACTTTTCACCTATTTGATTACATATTAAGACAAGATCTTTTGCATAAAAATTTATTTTTTCTCTAATATTTGATTTAAATTTTTCCAGGTCATGGCTTACACAGTCAAACAGGCTTATGCCCAAAGTAACAGTTCTCACATCAAGATTGGCATTGTTAAGCATGTCCAGAGCCGAATATATTTCAAGATCGTTTAACATTTTTTTACTCCGATTAAATTTTTGTAATTTTATCAAAAATATTTTTGTGCTGAATATTTATTTCAAGAGAAAACTTTTCACCAAGTTTATTTAGATCCTTTGAAAGTGTTTTTAAGTTTTCAGACTCTGGAATATTAATTTCATAAATCATGGGATTGTCTTTTGGATTGTCTCCACCAAGAAAAACTGCCCTTAAGTTTGTAATATTTGAATTGTTTTTTGCAATTGTAGCAGTAACAGCAGAAACAAGCCCTTTTTTGTCGGGCCCAAAAGTTGTGATTATAAAAGGATTGGACGGTTTTTCAAAGCTTACTGATTTTGACAAAGGTTTGACTTGAATATTTATATTTTCGCCTTTCAAATCAGTTTCAAGGGTTTTTCTAAGTTTTTCCTCACTAAGATTTTCAGGCATTGAAACAATAAAAATTCCGGCAAATTCATTGCCAAGTATTGTTTGGCTTACCTGAAGCAGATTGCAGTCAGATCCAAAAAGGGAGGCTGTTATTGATGCAAGTACTCCGGGTCTGTCATTGGTAAGAGAAGTAATAATTGCTTTTTTCATTTGATTTTTACCCCGTAAATGAGCATGTTAAAAAAACTGGTTTATTTTAACCTGAAAAAAAGTTTCATATTTGTAAATAAAATTTTTATAAGGATTAAAATTTTTACATTTTAAAATATAAAACTGAATAAATTTCAGTTTTCTTTCTTATTAAGGCAAGATTGAAAATTTATAAAATTAGTTTTAGATTAGAAGTTTGTCAAGTAAATCAAAAAAATATAACGTTTTTATTTAATTAAAAATCGGGAAAAATTATGAAAATTAAAAAAATTATGAATTTAGTCTTGATTTTTGTAATTTTATGCGAATTTATTATTTTTATCACTGCTTATAATATTTCAGGTGATAAAAAAAGGCTTCAGGTTAAAAATAAATCAGGTGAGCTTTTATATGAGGTAAATGGAGAGAGGCTTCATTCCTTTGATAAATATTATTTTGAAAATAATTTTGGAAGTCTTGATAATTTTAAAATAACCCTTGTTGAAAAAAATGTTCCTTTTCCTGTAAGGGGGTGGTTTTTTGCAAGTATTGCACTTCCTGTAGGCCTTTCTCTTATTTTTATCTTTTTTTTAAAGATTTTGTCTTATTTTAATCCTGAGTTAAAATCTCAACTTAAAGAAACTGAATCAGATTTTTTTCAAAAGGACTCAAAGTTTAAAATCAGAACAAAGTTTTTTAATCTTAATATCTTTTATTCAGGTGTTTTTCTTTTGGCAGTTTCTTTTTTACTCTGGGCACTTCCCATTGTTTTTAATTCTGCAGTAGACAGGTTCCTTTATACTGTGTCCCGATACCCATTGATTTGTTTTTTGCTTTTTTCATCTATATTTATATTCTTTTTTTATTTTGTATATCTTAAATTCAAGCTTAGAAAGTTTGAAATAGAAAAAGCATATTTAATAGAGCTTAAAAAAATTGAAAATAACTTGATTGAAGCAAATGGTGATATAAGTTTACAAATAAAAGGTAATTCAACAAAATTTATAGAAAACAGCGGAGATAACAAATGAAAACAATTATCACCACCCATAAATCAGCAGATTTTGATGCATTTTCATCTGCTATAGCTGCGTCTATCCTTTATGAAGACAGCGTTATTGCTTTTCCAAATACAATGAATCCCAATGTAAAAGCGTTTTACTCAATCCATAAGGATGTATTTGACGGGATCAAGCCTTCTGAAATTGATTTCAATGAAGTAGAAGAGCTCATAATCGTTGATACAGGCTCATGGAGAAGAATTGAACCGGAATTTAAAAAGCTTTATAAAAGGGGTAATTTGAAAGTTCATATCTGGGATCATCATCAGCCCGGAGACATTTACGGAGACTTTGAAAAGCGAGAGTATGTCGGAGCCGCAATTTCTCTTTTTATCGAAGAATTTAAAAAACGGGATTTAAAAATAAGCCCAATCCAGGCAACCTTGTTTCTTCTTGGTCTTTATGAAGACACGGGAAACCTTACATTTCCGTCAACAAAACCCAAAGACGCTGCTGCTGCTGAATATCTGCTTTCAAACGGAGCTGATCTAAGTGTGCTTGCCAACTTTCTTCGTTCTGTATATGGACAAAAGCAAAAAGAAGTTCTTTTTGATATGCTCCAGGATAAAGATTCGGACATAATCAGAAAGTCAGGTAATAAAATCGGCATTCATACAAAAGATATTGAAGGTCATGTGGGAAATCTTTCAGTGGTAGTAAGTATGTATAGGCAAATTATGAATGTGGATGCAGCATTTGGAATTTTTACAGACAGGGAAAGGGATAGAACTTTTATAATAGGAAGAAGTGGTATTGAAGATATAAATATTGGTGAAATTATGAGAGGGCTTGGAGGAGGAGGTCACCCAGGTGCAGGTTCTGCTCTTCTTATAGGAGTTAATGTGGAGGAAATAAAGGAAAGGCTTCTTTATTGTCTTGACGGAAACACTGCTACTTCAGTAAAAATTGCAGATCTTATGTCATATCCGGTAACCACTGTTGACCAGACTGTATCAATGAGAAAAGTAAAGGAAGTTCTTGTTGAAAAAGGATGTACAGGACTTCCTGTTGTTGATGGAAATAAGCTTGTTGGGGTTATTTCAAGAAGAGATTTTAGGAAAGTAAAACAGCCAAAACAAATGGATGCTCCTGTAAAGGCATTTATGAGTAATAACCCCATTTCTATAGAGCCTGATAAAACTCCTATGGAAGCGGCAAAATTCATGGTTAAATTTGATATTGGAAGATTGCCCGTGGTAAAAGACGGAGAAATTCTTGGAATTGTTTCAAGAACTGATACCATGAGATATTTTTATGATCTTTTGCCTGACTAATTGTTTTTGCCTGATGACGAATAGATTTCAAATTTTGACATCCCCCCACCTAAAGGAAGGAGTTTTAGGAAAACGGGTTTGATAAAACAATTATATTTGCTTCCAATAAAAATAAAATTGAAGCTGGCAAAGCCCCTTATTCTTTAATCTTGGTGATCATAAAAATAAAATCTGACAGATATTTTAACTTTTATTGTTTTTTAATTATAAACTTAGACAGTTTGATAAAAAAACATTAGAAGTTTAGTTTTTTAGTGTCTTAAATAATGAGCTTACAGGAGAGTAAACTTGGGTAGAAAAAAGAAAGAGACCGTTTATGACTTGGAAATTGAAGATCTTGCATTCGGAGGTCGGGGAATAGGGAAAATAGAAGGAATGGTTGTATTTGTTGAAGGAGCTGTTCCCGGAGATTTGGTAAGGGCTAAGATTTTTAAAAGAAAAAAACAATTTGCCGAAGCAAGGACAATTGAAGTTTTAAGGCCTTCTTTGAAAAGAATAGAACCTAAGTGCCAATATTTTGGAACCTGCGGAGGATGCAGATGGCAGTTTTTAGATTATAAAGATCAGCTTGAATACAAAACAAACCATGTGAAAGAAGCTTTTTCTCATATTGGAAAATTTGAGAATATATTGGTTCTTGATGCTCTTGGTTCTCCTGAGATTTTTCATTATAGAAACAAAATGGAGTTTTCATTTACAAACTCAAGATGGCTTACCCCCCAAGAGCTTGAAGATAAAACCATTGAAAAAGGAAGTGGAATAGGACTTCATGTACCAGGTTTTTATTCAAAAATTGTTGATATAGAAACTTGTTTTATTCAGCCCAAAAAAGGAAATGAAATTTTAGAGGAAGTAAGAAGTTTCATGCTGAATTCAGAAAATGAGGTTTATGATGAAAGAAGCCATCAAGGTTTTTGGCGTTTTTTAATGCTCAGGCATTCGGTATTTAATAATTCTTTTATGATAAACTTTGTTACAGGGTATGAAGATATTGAAGAAATAAAAAAACTTTCCAATATTCTTACCAGTAAATTTCCTGAAATAAGCTCTGTTTTAAATAATGTTTCAGGAAAAAAAGCCTCTATCAGCCAGGGAGATTATGAGGTTTTAATCCATGGTAATGATCATATAATTGAAAAACTTGGTGATTTTGAGTTTTCAATTTCAGCAAATTCCTTTTTTCAGACCAATTCAAAAGGTGCCAAACAACTTTATGATCTTGTAAAAGATTTTGCAGATTTAAAAGGAGATGAATTTGTTTTTGATCTTTATACAGGAACAGGTTCCATTGCAATTTATCTTTCCAAATATGCAAAAAAAATTCTTGGAATAGAAATTGTTGAGTCTGCAATAAAAGATGCCAGAAAAAATTGTCAGTTCAATAATGTTTCAAATTGTGAATTTATTACAGGTGACTTAAAAGATGTTATAAAAGATCTAAATGAAACTCCAGATGTTTTAGTATGCGATCCTCCAAGAGCTGGAATGCACAAAGATGTGGTAAATAAAATAATGGAGCTTTCTCCCAAAAAAATTGTTTATGTTTCATGCAATCCTTCAACAATGGCAAGGGATTGTGCTATTTTAAAAGATAAATATGAACTTAAAAAAATTCAGCCGGTTGACATGTTTCCCCATACTTATCATATAGAGGCTGTTGCCAAGCTTGTACTCAAGGAATAAAAAATGTCTTATCTTATGAACCTTTTGAATATTGAAAAAACCTATGGTTTTGAACTTCTTTTTGAAAATTTTTCCCTTGGAATAGAAAAGGGAGATAAAATTGGAATAATAGGACCAAATGGAGCTGGTAAATCAACTCTTCTAAAAATTATTTCAGGGCTTGTATCACCTGATAATGGAGAAATAAATAGGGTAAAAGGTCTTAATTGCGAGTATCTTGACCAGGATCCTGATTTTGAAGACTCTTTTATTGTTGGAAATATTATTTCAAGTTCAATAGAAAAATCTCTTGAAAAAAATCCTGGAAAAGAAGGCGAAATAAGAAAAGTAACAGGCCTTTCAGGTATGAGTGAATATGATGATACAAAAGTTGGGCTTTTTTCAGGGGGAATGAAAAAAAGACTTGCCCTTACCTGTGCCATGATGCAGCTTCCTGATATTCTTCTTCTTGATGAGCCAACAAACCATCTTGATCTAAATGGAATAGAATGGCTTGAAAATATGCTCAACAATTCTGGTATTACTTATATGTCGGTTACCCATGATAGGGAATTTTTAAATAATTGCGCAGATAAAATAATTGAAATTTCACCTGTGTTTCCAGGTTCCCACTTTATTGTAGAGGGAAATTTTGAAACTTTTTTAAATAAAAAAGACCTGTTTCTTCAGAATCAGTCTGATAAGGTTCTCTCTCTTGCAAATAAAATGAGAAGGGAAGACGATTGGCTTTCAAGATCTCCAAAGGCAAGAACTACAAAAGCAAAGTTTAGAATTGATAAAGCCTATGAGCTAAAAGATGAGCTTTCCCAAACAAGATCAAGGGATAATGTTAATCTTTCTCCTGAAATAGAGTTTGAGTCAACAGGTAGAAAAACTAAAAGACTTGTAAGTGCAAAGGAAATTTCCAAATCATTTAATGGAAAAACAATTATTGATAATTTTTCAATTGTTCTTCAAAGAAACGATAGAGTTTCTATTTTGGGTGCTAATGGAAGCGGAAAAACAACTCTTGTTGATATGCTTTCAGGTCAAAGTTTCCCTGACAAGGGAAAAATTGACCATGTTGAAAACTTGAAAATAATTTACTTTGATCAAAAAAGAGCGTTCCTTGATAAAAGTAAAACTCCAAAAGAAATTCTTGCTCCAGACTCTGACTCAGTTATTGTTAAAAATAGAAAACTTCATATTATTTCCTGGTTGAAAAAATTCGGGATTGCAAAAGAACAGATAAATCAACCAGTACATTCACTTTCTGGTGGCGAGCAGGCAAGAGTTTTAATGGCTGATCTCATTAGAACTCCTTGTGATCTTATTTTTCTTGATGAGCCTACAAATGATCTTGATATTCCAACAATAGAAATGCTTGAAGATGCACTTTTAAATTTTGAAGGATGCGTTGTCGCTGTTACCCATGACAGGTATTTTGCAAAAGCAATTGGTTCAAAATATGTTGGAATTAATAATCATGGAAAATTAGGAATTTATCATGAGCTTGGCCAATGGCAGGAAGAGTTAGCTGAATCTGAGAAAAAAACAGAAAAAAAGGAAAAAAAGAAAACTCAAGGAAAAAACAGGTTGGATAACAAGCCCAGGAAACTTTCTTATAAATATCAGCTTGAACTTGACACAATGGAAGAAAAAATTCTTGAAAATGAAGAGCTTATAAGCAAACTTGAAATAAAGGCTTCAGATACAGAACTTATGAAAAAGACTGAAGATTATATAAAAGTTTGTGAGGATTTAAAAAAAGCCCAGGAAAAAAATGAAGCTCTCTATGAAAGATGGGGATATCTTGAATCTTTAGAACTTGAACTTAAAAAAGATTAAACTCCTAAAGCTTTTATCAAAAAATAACGATAATAAAATTCAGAGTAATCTAAAGTAAATCAAACTGTCATGGAAGACGGTTATTGATAAAAGCCAGGGAAGGAAAAAACCCATGAAGATTTCATCCTATGATGTTTCCTTTGAGTCAAAACATCAATATTCAAGTGTTTCACAAAGAAATTCTCAAATTAAGGGAATTTTTTTCAATGATCAGGATAAAAAAAGTCTTGATGACTCTAACCAAATAAGTTTTAAGGCAAAACAAAAATATTTTAATTCAGCCTTTTCTCAATCCAATAAAACAACAGAAATAAGAAAAACAGATAATAACTTAAATGTAACAGACCCTAATAAAAACCTTGTTTCAAAAATTGTATCCCATGTTTCAGGAGTCAATGCTGATTTTACAAGCGAAAATATTTTGGTAAATATGTCCGAACTTCAAGGACCTTCACAAAACTTTAATACAGGTAATTCAATCCAAGTGCTTTTTTCCCAGACAGAAAGATTGGAGATTAATGAACAAACAATAGTTGATACCAAGGGATTTGTAACAACAGAAGACGGCAGGGAAATCAGTTTTGGGATGCATCTTTCCATGGAAAGAAATTTTGTATCTGAAAAAAGTGTTAATGCCAAAATTTCAATGAATCAACTTATTGATCCTCTTATAATTCAATTTGAAGAGGGAACTCCGTCTTTATCAGACAAGTTTTTTTCTTTTGATTTAAATAGTGACGGAGTAAAAGAAAAATTAAAAGCCCCTGGAAAAGGAAGCGGTTTTTTAGCTTTTGATATTAATGGAGATGGAAAGATAAATGATGGGACAGAGCTTTTTGGAACCTCTTCAGGAAATGGGTTTGCTGATCTTGCAGCTTATGATGATGATAACAATGGATGGATAGATGAAAATGATGATATTTTTTCAAAACTTTCCATCTGGAGACCGGGTACAGACGGTGAAGATGGTTATCTAAGCGGTCTTTTGGACGCAAATATAGGGGCAATTTATCTTGGTTACAGCCAAAGCCCACACACAATTACAGATTCAAAGGGAAATACAGAGGCTGTTTTGAGATCAACAGGACTTTTTTTAAAGGAAACTGGTGAATCAGGCCATGTATACCAGATGGATCTGGCAGATCTTAATAATTATGAAGAAAAAGAAATTGATAAAAACAATGGTGATTTGAAAAGTCTTCAAAATCAAGGTGGGACAGAAACTTTTAAAAAACCTGATTATTTTTCTATTTTTAAGGAAAGAATAGAAGAATTAAAAGAATCTCTTAATACAAGACGAAAAGAATCCATTAATAATTCAAGTTCAATTTTTAGTGAGCTTGGAGAACATATAAAGGAACGTATTGATAAATTACTTGAAGTTCTTGATGCTAAAAAAGAGGCAAGAGAACAATATATAAATCCATATAAAACTAAATTTGAAAAAACTCTTAAAAATCTGGATTTAAGCGTCTGATAATTGAGTTTAGGAAAAGTAAAAAACAATTATCCAATCTAATTGTTTTTGGCCGATGGTATAAAAAGAGTGAAAAAAGCGGTTTTAAAACCGCTTTTTCATTTTTAACGGCGTTTTGAAGCTTTGAGCGGGTTGACTTTCTTTTTTCCGTCAACGACGGCTTTTTGAACTGCCATATGAGTAGCCATGGTGCAGTTGCCAAGTCTCCATTGTTCTGCAGGAGCTGGAAAAGCAGTACAGTATTTGCCAGCATCATATGTTTTAACCCTTGAGCATCCTTCGCATTGTTCAGCAATAGGAAGACAGGTTCCACCTTCAAAAGAACAGCCTTTAGATGTCATTAATACGCATTCGTCACCATTACGAGTTGTTGTGCAAATCATTATTTACTCCCTGATATAACTTTTTTTAATTGAGGACTGTGTTAAATTTAAAAATTTTAATTCCAAAACAAAAACTTTACTTCTATAAATCAAATAAAATAAAGTGTCAATTTCAAATATAACCAAAATCTTAGAAGATTTTTTATAAAAGGTGAAATTTACAATCTAACTAAGGATTTATTTGTTTGATCAAAGCTTTGAATCCATAAGTTTTCTGGCTGGATAAACTGTAATTTAGGTGTGAAGTTTATATATAGATTGATATTTTAATCTGAAGTCATATATAAATTATTTTATTTAATTAAAAAAGGCGAAGAATTCAATGAACAATATAGTAGATGATATAAAATATATATTTACCCAGGAGGCAGAGTCTCTTTTATTTGTCAGGGACAAGATTGATGAAAATTTTGTAAGGGCAGTTGAGTTAATTTCATTTTCCAAGGGAAAAGTTGTAATTTCAGGCATTGGTAAATCAGGGCTTGTTGGAAGAAAAATTTCTGCAACTTTAAATTCAACTGGAACCTATTCAATCTTTCTTCATCCAGTTGAAGCAATGCATGGAGATCTTGGTATTTTAAAAAAAGAAGATATATTTATAGGGCTTTCAAACAGCGGAGAAACCACAGAATTAAATATGGTCCTTTCCTCGGTGAAAAGAGCTGGTTGTCCTGTAATTTCATTTACAGGAAACAAAAACTCAACCCTTGCCAAAAACTCTGATTTGGTTATTGATACAGGAGTAGAAAAAGAAGCCTGCCCTTTAAATCTTGCTCCCACTTCAAGTACCACTGCACTTTTATGTGCTGGAGATGCTCTTGCATCAGCATTGATTTTAAAAAAAGGATTTAAAAAAGAAGATTTTAAAAAATTTCATCCCGGGGGTCTCCTTGGTAAAAGGCTTTCCATGAAAGTAGAAGAACTTATGAATTCAATGGAAAAAACTCCTCTTGTTCCAATTGAGTCTGACCTAGGAGTTGCCCTTGAAATTCTTGACGAAAAAAATCTTGGGGCTGTTTTTATAATTGAAAAAAATAATAAATTATCAGGAGTTCTAACAGACGGTGATATAAGACGGTTTATAGTTGATAGAAAAATAGATTTTAAAATTTCTGTAAAGGAATATATGACAAAAAAGCCTCTTTTGGCTTTTTTGGGTTCTCCTGTTTATGACTCCCTTAATCTTATGGAAACAAATCAGATCACTGTTCTTCCAGTTGTTGATTTTGATAACAAGGTTGTAGGAATTTTGCATCTCCATGATATTCTTGGTAAAGGCGAACTTAAATTTAGCGGGCAATGATTTTAAAGCTTAAAGATTTAAAACTTAGAATTTTACAAGGTGGGTAAATGAATATAGAAATAAAAACACTTGGTAAACCAAAACTTGAGTCTCCAATTTACAGCCAGCATAAATCCAAGCTTTCAGACTTTGTTTCAAACGAAAGAAAGATTTTTTATGAGCCGGATTTTTTGGATGATAATGAAGATTTTCCAAAATATTTTGAATCAGCAGGGCCCAGAAAAAAAATTTATTTTGATCCTGTAAATACAAGGTGTGCTGTTGTTACATGCGGAGGGCTTTGTCCGGGATTAAATGATATAATACGAGCTATTGTTTTAGGGTTGCATTATAGGTACAGTGTAAAAAAGATTTTTGGAATCAAACACGGTCTTCAAGGATTTATTCCTTCTTATGGACATGATGTTTTAGAACTTAACCCTCCAATGGTTGAGAGAATAATGGATCAGGGAGGTTCAATGCTTGGCTCATCAAGAGGAGAACAAAACCTTGATGAAATAATAGACAGCCTTGAAAGACTAAATATTCAGATTCTTTTTATGATTGGCGGTGATGGAACTTTAAAGGCTGCTCATAAACTTGCAGTTAGAATTTTAGAAAAAAATCTTAAAATTTCTATAATAGGAATTCCAAAAACCATAGATAATGACATTGTAATTACTGAAAGATCATTTGGGTTTGATACTGCTGTTTCCGAAGCTGCAAGAGCAATAAGAGCAGCCCATAACGAAGCAATTGGATTCCCAAATGGTATTGGGCTTGTAAAGCTTATGGGAAGATATTCTGGGTTTATTGCTGCCTCGGCTTCCCTTGCCCAGCAGGATGCAAATTTTGTTCTTATTCCTGAAGTAAAATTTAAGCTCAAGGGAGAAGGGGGGCTTTTACCTGCAATTGAAAAAAGATTAAAGGAAAGAAAACACGCTGTAATTGTAGCCGCTGAGGGAGCAGGGCAGGAGTTTTTTAATGAGGATACTGGCAAAGATAAATCAGGAAACACCAAGCTTCATGATATTGGGCTTTATCTTAAAGAAAATATCCAAAGTTATTTAAGTGAGAAAAACATTCCCCATTCAATCAAATATATTGATCCAAGCTATATGATCAGAAGTCTTCCTGCTAATTCCAATGACAGTGTTTTTTGTGGCTTTCTTGCTCGCGATGCTGTTCATGCAGGAATGACAGGAAGGACTGATATGCTTGTAGGATGTATAAATAATAGATTTATTCATATTCCCATGGAACTTTGTGCTGGAAAAAGAAAGCATGTTAAACCCCAGGGAAAATTATGGCAGGCAGTTCTTGAGTCAACAGGTCAGGGTGACTTTCTTATTTAGTTATTGGCCTGAAATCAGGGTTTTTTATTATTAGCGATCTGAATTTATTTGATTAAATATAGGAGTATTTCAAGATTAAGTTGCAGGCTGACCATGAAGCGGTATAAAAGAGAGTTTTCCTTCAGTTAAAAACTGTGTTTTTTAAAAGATTTTTTGTTGACAGGCTTATTTAATATTGCTACAGAATTTAAGTCATAATTAAGAGGGTTTAGAAATGTTTCAGAAACTACCATTAGATGTTAACCAGATTTCAATTATCATTATTATGGACATAGTCGTCCTTAGGGATACTTGCTCGGGTTGATAATGGTAGATATTAGAAATTTTAAAACCGTTATCAGCCGGGGCTGATAACGGTTTTTTTGTTTATACAAGGAGAAAAAATGAAAAGTGATAATGCAAAAAAAGGGATTGAAAGAGCACCACATAGAGCTTTATTTAAGTCAATGGGTTATACTGATGATGAAATAAGAAGACCAATGATTGGTATTGCTCATTCTGCAAGTGATATAGTGCCGGGTCATGTTCATCTTGATAAAATAGTTGATGCAGTAAAAGCAGGTGTTTATTCAGCTGGAGGGCTTCCTCTTTCCTTTGGAACTATTGGTGTTTGTGATGGAATAGCAATGAATCATACTGGAATGAGCTATTCTCTTGGAAGCAGGGAAATCATTGCTGATTCAGTTGAGATTATGGCAAAAGCCCATGCCTTTGATGCAATTGTCCTTGTTCCCAATTGTGATAAAATTGTACCTGGGATGCTTATGGCAGCTGCACGACTTGATATTCCAGCAATTGTTGTAAGCGGAGGGGCAATGCTTGCGGGAAGACATCCCGTAAAAAAGAATGAAAAAATAGATCTTATTTCTGTTTTTGAAGCTGTTGGAGCTGTAAGAAACAATACAATGACAGAAGCTGAGCTTTTGGAAATTGAAGATTCAGCTTGTCCAACCTGTGGCTCATGCTCAGGAATGTTTACAGCAAACTCAATGAATTGTCTTACAGAAGCTATAGGAATGGCTCTTCCTGGAAACGGGACAATTCCTGCTGTGATGGCTGGAAGAATAAGACTTGCAAAAATGACTGGCCAGAAAATTCTTGAACTTTTAGAAAAAGATATAAAGCCTTCCGATATAATGACAGAAAAGTCATTTCAAAATGCTCTTGCAGTTGATATGGCACTTGGATGTTCAACAAATACAGTTTTACATCTTCCTGCAATTGCCAACGAAGCAGGTGTTCAAATGGATCTTTCCATGATTAATGAAATAAGTTCAAAAACTCCTCATATTTGTTCAATGAGTCCTGGAGGAAAAGATCATATTGAAGATCTTGATATGGCCGGTGGAATTCAGGCGGTAATCAAGGAGTTGTCAGAAATAAATGTAATAAACACAGATCTTTTAACAGTAACAGGAAAGACTGTTGGTGAAAATATTGCAGGTGCAGTTGTAAGAGATCGTGATGTTATAAGGTCTGTTAAAGACCCTTATCATAAAGTTGGAGGTCTTGCTGTATTGTTTGGAAATCTTGCTGAAAACGGCTGTGTTGTAAAGCAGTCTGCAGTAAGAGAAGAAATGATGATACATGAAGGACCTGCAAGGGTTTTTAATTCAGAAGAAGAAGCAACTGAAGCAATTCTCACCAATAAGATAAACAAGGGTGATGTAATAGTAATAAGGTATGAAGGACCCATGGGAGGCCCTGGAATGAGGGAAATGCTTACTCCTACTTCTTCAATTGCAGGAATGGGGCTTGATGCCGATGTTGCTCTTATAACAGACGGAAGATTTTCCGGAGGTACCAGAGGAGCGGCAATTGGTCATGTTTCACCGGAAGCAAGCCAAGGCGGAGTTATTGCAGCTGTAAATGAAGGAGATATTATTGCAATTGATATTCCTTTAAAAAAAATAGAATTAAAAGTTGATCAAAAAGAAATTGAAGCCAGGCTTTTAAAAATCATAAAACCTGAGCCAAAAATCAAAAAGGGGTATATGGCACGCTATAGCAGGAATGTTAAATCTGCAAATTTTGGTGCTGTATTAAAGGAAGATTAAATTAAAATAAACAAATTTAAGGATGGTTAACATGGACGAGTTAACAGGAGCACAAATTGTTTGGAGAGCTCTTAAAGACGAAGGAGTTGATACAATTTTCGGTTATCCCGGCGGTGCGGTTATTGATTATTATCATGAGCTTACAAACACTGACATTAAACATATTCTTGTTAGACATGAGCAGGCTGCTGTTCATGCTGCTGACGGATATGCAAGGGCGACAAGAAAAGTTGGTGTTGCATTGGTAACTTCAGGTCCTGGTGCAACCAATACTGTTACAGGGATTGCCACAGCTTATATGGACTCAATTCCAATGGTTGTAATTACCGGACAGGTTCCCACATCTCTTATAGGAAATGATGCTTTTCAGGAAGTTGATATTGTTGGAATTACAAGGCCATGTACCAAACATAATTATCTTGTAAAAGATATTAATGATCTTGAGCATACAATCAAAGAGGCTTTTTATCTTGCAAGAACTGGAAGGCCTGGTCCTGTTTTAATTGATATTCCAAAAGATATTACAAATGCAAAAACTCTTTATAAAGATATTAAAGAAATAACAATGCCTTCATATAACCCAACATTTAAGCCTAATATGAAACAGCTTCAAAAGGTTGTTGATTTAATTAAAAAAGCTGAAAAACCTATCATTTTCGGTGGTGGCGGCATTGCTCTAGGCCAGGCAAGCGAAGCTTTTACAAAGTTTGCAAAACTTACAAATATTCCTGTTACAACTTCTTTAATGGGACTTGGAACTTTTCCCGGAACTGATGACAACTGGCTTGGAATGCTTGGAATGCATGGAACATACAGGGCCAACATGGCAATTTCAGAAAGTGATCTTATGATTGCAGTTGGTGTTCGTTTTGATGACAGGGTTACAGGTAAAACAGATGAATTTGCAAGTAAGTCCACCATAGTTCATATTGATATAGATCCTACTTCTATTCATAAGAACGTAACTGTTGAAATTCCCATTGTAGGAGACTGCAAAGAAACTCTTGAAGCATTGAATTGCCTGATTGAAAAAGAGGACAAAGAAACCATTTGTCCAAAAAGAGAAAAATGGTTGAATACTATTGATGATTGGAAAAGCACTACTCCTCTTAAATATGAACAGGATGAAGAAGTTATCAAGCCTCAGTATGTTGTTGAAAAACTTTTTGAAATTACCAAGGGCGATGCCATAATTGCAACTGAAGTTGGACAAAACCAGATGTGGGCTGCCCAGTATTATCATTTTAATAATCCTGACCACTGGCTTACATCAGGCGGTCTTGGAACCATGGGTTATGGTTTTCCTGCAGCAATGGGAGCCCAGGCCGGAAAGCCTGATGCACTTGTTGTAGATATTGCCGGAGATGGAAGTATCCAGATGAACAGTCAGGAGCTTGCAACAGTTGTTCAGTATAATCTTCCTGTAAAAATAGTTATTTTAAACAACCGTTTTCTTGGAATGGTTAGACAATGGCAGGGACTTTTTTATAACAAGAATTATTCAGGAACTGATATGTCACATGCTCCGGATTTTGTAAAACTTGCTGAAGCTTACGGAGCTAAAGGGTTTAGAGCAACAAAACCTTCTGAGGTGGAAGAAACCCTTAAAAAAGGTCTTGAAACTGAAGGGCCTGTTATCATGGAATTTGTTGTTGACAGGGAAGAAAACGTTTATCCTATGGTTCCTGCGGGAGCTCCAATTACCAAGATGCTTTTGGTATAAATCAGGAGGTTTAAGATATGGAAGAAAAAAGTATTTTATCAATTCTTGTGGAAAATAAGCCAGGAGTTCTTTCAAGAATAGTAGGGCTTTTTAGTGGAAGAGGTTATAATATTGACAGTCTTTGTGTTGCTGAAACAAGTGAACCCGGGCTTTCAAGACTTACAATGGTTACCACAGGTGACAAGGCAATTGTTGAACAGATAAAAAAGCAGCTTCACAAGCTTATCAATGTTATAAAAGTGCTTGACTATACAGATCAAAAGTTTGTAAGCAGGGAACTCGCTATGATAAAAGTTAATGCAACAGCGAGTGTAAGAGCTGAAGTGCTTAGAATTGTTGATATTTTTAGATGTAGAATTGTTGATTCAGGTCCTGAACATTATACAATTCAGGTATCTGCTGATGAAGATAAGCTTGAGGCCTTGCTTAATTTACTCAAGCCTTTTGGTATAAAAGAAGTTGTAAGAACTGGTTGTGTTGCCCTTGCAAGGGGTTCAAAATAGATTATGTTAAGATGTCTGGTAAAAATTAGTCATCAAATTGTTTAATTTAAGAAATAAATATTAATGGAGAAAAAATGGCTATTATTAATTTTGGTGGTACGGATGAAGAAGTAATAACCTCTGACGAGTTCACAATGGACAAGGCAAGAGAAATTTTGAAAAATGAAATAGTTGCTGTTCTTGGCTATGGTGTTCAGGGTCCTGGTCAGGCTATGAATATGAGAGATAACGGCATTAACGTGATAATCGGTCAAAGACAGAATAGTGCTTCTTGGGACAAGGCTGTAAAAGACGGATGGGTTCCAGGAGAAACTCTTTTCCCAATAGAAGAAGCTGCAAAAAAAGCAACTGTTATTCAGTATCTTCTTTCAGATGCAGGGCAGTCTCAGCTTTGGCCTGTAGTTAAAGAGTGTCTTAATGAAGGTGACGCCCTTTATTTTTCCCATGGGTTTTCAGTTGCTTACAAAGATCAGACCAAAGTAATTCCGCCTGAAAATGTAGATGTTATCCTTGTTGCACCAAAGGGCTCTGGACGTTCTGTAAGGGTTAATTTCCTTGAAGGAAATGGTCTTAATGCAAGCTTTGCAGTTCACCAGGATTTTACAGGAAGAGCTAAGGAAAGATGTCTTGCCCTTGGAATAGTTATAGGTTCAGGTTATCTTTTTCACACAACCTTTGAAAAAGAAGTTTATTCAGACCTTACAGGTGAAAGAGGAGTTCTTATGGGATGCCTTCGCGGTGTGATGGAAGCCCAGTATGATCTCTTAAGAAAAAACGGTCATTCTCCAAGTGAAGCATTCAATGAAACTGTAGAAGAGCTTACAGAATCACTTATTCGTCTTGTCGGGGAAAACGGAATGGACTGGATGTATGCAAATTGTTCAACAACAGCTCAAAGAGGAGCCCTTGACTGGTCTCCAAAATTTAAAGAAGCTGTAAAGCCGGTTTTTGAAGAGCTTTACGACTCAGTTAAAACTGGAAAAGAAACTGAAGTTGTAATGAGGGTTAATACAGCTCCTGATTATAGAGAAAAACTTAATAAGGAACTTAAAGAAATACACGATTCTGAAATGTGGCAGGCAGGTGCTGCAGTAAGAGCCCTTCGTCCTACTAATAGATAGCAGTAATAAATATCCGGAGAAATTTTCTCCGGAATTTACTGAAATGAATACAGGAAGGTGATTAATGCCGGAAGTCTACTTATATGATACCACCCTTAGAGATGGTTCTCAGGGGGAAAACATAAATTTTACTGTTGAAGATAAGCTCAAAATAGCAAAAAGACTTGATGAATTTGGTATTCATTATGTTGAAGGAGGCTGGCCGGGATCTAATCCCAAAGACACTATTTTCTTTGAAGAAGCAAAAAAAATTGAATTTAAAAATTCAAAACTCACAGCTTTTGGTGCAACAAGAAGAGCTGGTTTTACATGCGAAGAAGATCCAAGTATTCAGGCTATTTTAAAAAGTAATTCACCTGCGGTTACTTTGTTTGGGAAAACCTGGGATCTTCATGTTACTAAAATAATGAATAACAGCCTTGAAGAAAACCTTAAAATGATTGAAGAATCTGTGTCCTATTTTAAGGAAAAGGGCCGTGAAATTATTTATGATGCAGAACATTTTTTTGACGGATTTAAGGGTAATCCCTTATATGCTCTTGAAACTCTTGAAGCAGCATATAAAGGAGGGGCTCTTTTTATTGTTTTGTGTGATACAAACGGAGGAACCCTTCCCCATGAAGTAACAGAAATTGTAACAGCTGTGGCAGATTTTTTTAATCAGAAACTTGGTGAAACTTCAAGTTTAAGGCTTGGGATTCACGCTCATAATGATTCAGGTCTTGCAGTTGCCAATTCAATTGAAGCAGTTAGAGCAGGAGCTTCAATGGTTCAGGGTACAATAAACGGCTATGGGGAAAGATGCGGAAATGCTGACATAACTTCAATTATTCCTGTTCTTGCCCTTAAAATGGGCAAAAACTGTATTTCAGATGAAAATTTAAAGAAACTTAAAAATGTCTCAAGGTTTGTAAGCGAAACAGCCAATGTTCCCCCTTTAAATAATAGACCTTTTGTAGGTAAAAGTGCTTTTGCCCATAAAGGCGGAGTTCATGTGAGTGCAGTTCAAAAAGATGCCAGAGCATATGAGCATATGCTGCCTGAGCTTGTAGGAAATGAAAGAAGGGTTATTGTTTCTGATTATTCTGGAAAGAGTAATATTGAATATAAGGCAAAAGAGCTTGGAATTAATCTTGATAAAGCAAAAGTTGACAGCAGATTTATAGTTAATGAAATAAAAAAGCTTGAGCAAAAGGGTTACCAGTACGAGGTTTCTGATGCTTCATTTCATATTTTGGTGTCAAAACTTACTGGTGAATTTAAACCTCCTTTTGAGTTTAAGTCATTTCGAGTAACTGTTGAAAAGGATTTGGAACGTTTTTGTTCTTCCCATGCAATGGTGAAAATTGCAGTTAACGGAATTGAAAAAATTACTGCAGCAGAAGGTGAAGGCCCTGTTAGTGCTCTTGATAATGCGCTTAGAAAAGCACTTTCATCATTTTTTGATTGTATCAAATCCATGCATCTTGTGGACTTTAAAGTAAGAGTTCTTGATGGAAGCGGCGGAACTGAATCAAAAGTAAGGGTTCTTATTGAATCAAGGGATGAAAACAATATTTGGACAACCATGGGAGTTTCCGAAGACATTATTGAGGCTAGCTGGCAGGCTCTTGCAGATAGTTTTTATTATAAGCTTGGGTTTCTTGATAAAAAACAATCTTAAAAAATTTTGTTTTTAAAAACTAATCAAAGTTGTTGAAGCTATTAAGTAAAGCTGCTGAAACCTGGACGAAATTCATTTCATCTAGGTTTCATTGAAACAATTGATAAGTCGAATCATTTTTTGAGATATTAATTACCTGCCTTTGAATTAAAAGTCTTTTTAAATATTATATTTTTTGTTTTTAAAAGATGAATTCCCTGGTTAATAAAAAAGTCAGCTTACAACTTGGATTGCTAAGCTGGATTTTAACTAATTATATAAGGGAGGATATTGGAAATGAAAAAAGCTGGAATTATAAGATGTCAGCAAACTGAAGATTTGTGTCCTGGAACAACAGATTTTAAAGTTGCTTCAGAAGGCAAGCTTGGCTGGCCCTGTTCAAATTGCTGGCTTTGTTTCCTGCGGAGGATGTCCTGGAAAACGTGCAGTTCAAAGAGCAAAAATAATGGTGGACAGGGGAGTTGAAGTTATTGTTTTTGCATCATGTATTTCAAAGGGGAACCCAATAGGATTCCCATGTCCTCACTTTGCTGAAATGAGAGATGCTATTATAAGAAAAGTTGGTCCAGAAGTTAAGATTATTGAATATACTCACTAAAAGACCATTTAAGGATCCCGGTGTGACCGGGATTGTTTAATTTCTTGAGTTGATAGATTTTTGGTTAGCAATAATTTGTGGCTTTATAAAGCACCATAGAATAAAAGAGAAAAGTCCGCATAAAGTTGCAAGAGAACCAATATAGGTGATTTTGCTCTGCCATTCCAGAGAAACTACTGCCATTGAAATAGCCCCCAGAATAAAGTAGGAGAAAATCATCAAAGATGAGGCAGTTCCTGTGTCTTGAGTTACCTGCTCAAGAATAAGATTGTTTGCTGGCGGACGGCTTAAACCAAAGGTATATGAAATTACTGCCATTGGTATGAGAAATTGCAAAGGTCCTTCAAAAAGTTTTAGAAGCATTAAAATTCCGCCTAAAATTCCACCCAAAATTCCAAGATTAATCAGTCTGAATGTTCCAATTTTATATCCAAGTCTTGCGCAAGTAAGCGAACCAGCCATAAGACAGACAGCATTGATTCCAAAATATAGGGAAAACATGGTTTCCTTGATATTGAAAATATTTATATAAATAAATGAAGATGCTGCAGTAAATGCAAAGATTGGAAGTGATAGCATTGAAAAGCAGATTACAAGAGAAGTGAAATTTTTGTTTTTAAGTGTATTTTTAAATCCTTTGGTCAGTTGTCTTATAGAGACATCTTTTTTATCCAAATTGGATTCCGCCATAAAAGATACAAAAAAAATTGAAATAATACCAAAAAATGCCTGAACTATAAAAATCCATCTCCACTTAAAGTAAATGAGAATAAGGCTTCCTACCATTGGCGAAAGCATGGGAGCAAGGGCAATTATAACGCCAATATAGCTTAAAACCTTTTCCCTTTGGTTTGGAGGAAATCTGTCCTTTGCTATTGCCAGTGCTATTGTTGCAGCTGAGGCAGCTCCTGCAGCCTGGAATACCCTTGCAAAAATAAGCATATAAACATTAATGGAAAGAGCACATAAAAAACAAGAAAAAATATAAATTGTAATCCCTGCTATAAGTGGGGGTTTTCTTCCGTATTTGTCAGATAAAGGGCCGTAAATTAAAATGAAAACACAATAAACTGCAAAGAAAATAACAAGAGTAAGGTTCACAAGGTAAAGAGGTTTATCCCAGATTCTTACAAGTGTTGGAATAGCTGGCAGATACATGGCTGTGGAAAGCGGTGGAAATGCTGTAAGAAGTGATAGAAGAAGCATAAGTCTGATCATATTTTATTCTCTTTTTTTAAGCAAAATTTGCGGATTAAATTTAAACTGATTACTATATTATAATTATAAAAAATCTTTTTGTAGGTCTGTTTATTTAATTACTCATTGTATAATTTTTAAAAAATCTATCAAGAAAATAATTTAATTATATATTTTTATTTGGAGTTGTTTTTATTGTCTAAGTAAACCTGAGTAAAATCAGGGGTTTTGAGTTTTAAAAATATAGATGAAACCAGATCAATACTTGATTGTTGATGAATAAAATTTTTAAATTGGCTTGAAAAAAAGGCGAAAAAGAGCGGTTTTTAAAAGAGTTTTAGTGATATTTAAACGACTTTAAAAAGTCATAAAATTAATTTTTAACAACTTGTGTTATTTGTTGAAAATAAAATTTTATTATGGTTAGGTGACTTAGGGTCATTTAGATTCTTAAAAAAATATAAAATTCCGGTGGTGTTTTAAGTTTATCGTATTAAGTGTGTTGGAGTTAAATGAGATCAAGTTAAGTTAATTTTTGGCAAACATTATAAACAAAGGAGGCTTTATGCTTCAGGAAAATGAATCAAGCAATGAAGTTACAATTTCATTTAATAAGGCGACCGGTGAAAAAACTGGGTCAACAAAGATTGATTCGGTTGATTCTTTGAAAACGATCATTGAAAACTCAAGAAAAGCCCAAAAAGAATGGAAAGAGCTTCCTATTAAGAAAAGGACTTTTTATATAAAGAAATTAAGTTCTATTGTTTGCGAGAAATCCGATGAAATTGCAAAAACAATCGTAGAAGATAATGGTAAAACCAAGATTGATGCAATGCTTTCTGAAATTTTACCAGCTGCCATGGCTACTGCTTTTTATACAAAAAAGGCAAAAAAATATTTAAAAACAAGATATATAATGCCCGGGAACTTTCTTCTTTCAAATAAAATAAGCAGGATAAAAAAAGTTCCATTTGGGGTGATTGGAATTATTTCTCCCTGGAATTATCCCTTTGCAATTCCTTTTTCTGAAATTGTAATGGGACTTCTTGCAGGAAATACCGTTGTTTTAAAAGTTGCTTCAGAAACCCAGATGGTTGGAAAAATTTTAAAAGAAGTGTTTGAAGAAGCAGGGTTGCCTGAAAATGTTTTTAATTATGTAAATATTCCCGGCAGAATAGCTGGAGATGCTTTTCTTGAAAATGGAATTGACAAGCTTTTTTTCACAGGTTCTGTTCCTGTGGGAAAATATCTCATGGGCAAAGCTTCAGAAACCCTTACTCCTGTAAGCCTTGAACTTGGAGGTAATGATGCTGCTCTTGTATGCAAAGATGCAGACATAGGAAGGACCGTGGATGGAATTATCTGGGCAGGATTTCAAAATGCAGGACAATCCTGCGGAGGAGTTGAGCGAGTTTATGTTCATGAGGACATTTATGATCCTTTTATGAAGGAGCTTAAAATAAGAGTAGAGAATTTAAGAATTGGCTATGACGAAGATTTTAATGTTGACATTGGCTTGATGACAACAAAAAAACAGGTTGAAACCGTTAAAAGCCATCTAAAAGATGCTCTGGAAAAAGGAGCTGAAATTTATGCAAAATCAATTACTACCGATGAAAATAAGTGGAATAACCTTGTTTGTCCCTGTGTTCTTTCAAATGTTAATCATGAAATGATTGTAATGAAAGAAGAGACTTTTGGTCCGTTAATTGGTGTGATGAAAATAAAAAATATGGATGAAGGTATTGATTTAGCAAATGATTCCAATCTTGGCCTTACAGCCTCAGTCTGGTCTTCTAATAGGAGAAATGCAATAAAGATAGCATCTAAAATCAAAGCCGGTGCTGTTACTATAAATGATCATCTCATGAGTCATGGGCTTGCAGAAACCCCTTGGGGAGGATTTAAGGAGTCAGGAATAGGAAGAGCACATGGGGAATTAGGATTTGCTGAAATGACAGAGCCCCAGGTGATAGTTAATGATATTTTACCATTTGTAAAAAGAAATATGTGGTGGCATCCCCATAGCAAAAATGTTTATTTTGGACTAAAAGGAATTGTTGATTTCTTGTATGGAAAAGGGATAAAAAAAAGGTTTTCAGGTCTTTATAGAATGCTTAAACTTTTTCCAAGAACTTTTATTAGGTAGATAATTTTGTGGCAGGTAGTATTAACTTATTTACCTGCCTCATTATAAAATTAATTGTCAAATTATTTTTTCAAATTATTAATTTCATTTTTACTGAGATATCTCCATTTACCTTCAGGAAGACTACCAAGTAAAATTTCAGACATTCTTATTCTAAAAAGATCCACAACTTTTTTGTTTAATGTTTCAACCATTTTTCTTATTTGTCTATTTCTTCCTTCTTTAAGAGTAATGCTTAAATAATCGTTTTTTTTTCTTTTTATAAAAGCTTTCCTTGTTTTTCTTCCGTCTATTACAACACCTTCAGAAAGAAGCTTAATCTCTTTGTTGGTCAAAGGGATATTTGTTTTAACAAGATACTCCTTTTCATGATCAAAAGATGGATGTGAAAGTCTGTTGTGAAGTTCTCCGTCATTTATGAGAAGAATCAGTCCCCTTGAGTTCATATCAAGTCTTCCAACAGGATAAACTCTTTCTTTTACATCAACCAGGTCAATTACAGTTTTTTTCCCTTTATGGCTGCAGCTTGAAATAAACCCAGGAGGCTTGTTAAGCATAATATAAACAGTTTTTTCATTAAGCTCAATTTTTTTTCCGTTTATATATACTTTGTCCTTTTTTGGATCAATTTTTGTTCCAAGGGTGGCAGTTTCATTGTTTACCTTGACCTTATTTTCCAAAATCAGTTCTTCAGCTTTTCTTCTGGAGCAATACCCTGAATTTCCAATAAATTTCTGAAGTCTTATTTTTTCTGTCATGTTCTATAATCAGCATTTATTTTAATGTATTCATAGGAAAGATCATTTGTTATTATATAATCTGAAAATGTCCCTGAATTTAAATCAATAGTAATTTCAAAAGAATCTCTTTTCATTATTTCCAATGCTTTTTCTTCATTTAAATGGCCAAGTCCGAATCCTTTTTCCATCATACACACATCTTCAAAGTAAATATCAGTTTCATAAGGGTCAATTTCAGCTCCAGATCTTCCTGCAGCCGCAATTATTCTTCCCCAGTTTGGATCTTCACCAAAAAGAGCTGTTTTAAAAAGATTAGAATGTGCAATTGAATCTACAATTTTAAAAGCATCCTCATAAGATTTTGCATTTACAGCATTAATTTTAACAACTTTTGTTGCACCTTCACCATCTCTTACGATTTCTCTTGAAAGATAAATAAGAGCTTTATCAAGCATATTTTGAAAGGCAAAAGATTTTTCGTGGGAATCTATTTTTACTTTGCTTAAACCGTTAGCCATTAAAAGAACAGTATCGTTTGTACTTGTGTCTCCATCAACTGTTATTTTATTGAAGCTTTTATTTACAGCTCTTAAAAGAAAGTTTTTTATATCATTTTCATCAATTTCAGCATCTGTTAATGCATAACAAAGCATTGTTGCCATATCAGGTCTTATCATTCCAGCACCTTTGGCTATGGCAAGAAGTGTTACTTCTTTTCCATTGATTTTTTCTTTTAAAACAATATTTTTTTTAAACTTGTCTGTTGTCATTATTGCAGAGTTGAAATCATCAAAATCATTTTTTAAATTTGATTTAAGCGTTTTTAAATTTGAAATGATTTTTTCAACGGGGAGCTGCTGACCAATAACACCTGTTGACCCAACTTGAATATGTGAAAAGTCGATTCCAAGGATTTTGGCAGTTTCTTCTACAGTTATTCTTGAGTTTTCAATTCCCTGTTTTCCAGTTGCACAATTTGCATTCCCGCTGTTTACAATAACGGCAGAGCATTTTTTTGAATTAATGTTTTCTTTGGATACAACTACAGGAGCTGCCACAGCTTTGTTTTTTGTAAAGACAGCAGCTGCGTTTGATGGAATTTCAGATACAATAAGACCAAGGTCAAATAAATTGTTCTTTTTTATTCCACAGCTTATTCCAGCTGCTTTAAAACCTTTGCATTGAAGTTTTTCCATGATATTTTCCATCTTTAATTTTTTATCTTATTCTGGTATAAATACAGTTTTTTTGAAAGAACTTATTTTACTTTTAATTTAAGTAATGGCAAGACAATTTTAGGAGGTTAGATGAAAAAACTTAAAGAAAGATGCCCAAATTGTAATGGAAGGGTAGTTTTAAAAAGAAGCTGAACAAAGGCTTTTTTTTATTGCAAGGATTGCAAGACAAAGTTTGATAAAGACAAAATGAAATATTTCTTAAACGATTATACAGAAGAGTTTTTGGCATTTCTTCCAGTTGACAGGCTTTAGGTAGATTTAAATTGAAAAGAAATTTTAAGATAACTATAGAATATGATGGTACCAATTTTCATGGTTGGCAGATTCAGCCTAGTGTGAGAACAATTCAAGGAGAAATTGAAAAAGCAGTTTCAATTATGACAAATTCTTATGTTGAAGTTCATGGATCAGGAAGAACAGATGCAGGAGTCCATGCCTTAAACCAGGTTGCAAATTTCACCTGTAATACAAAAATTGTTGAAAAATCTTTTGAAAAAGGCTTGGATCACCTTGTTCCCAAAGGAATAGCAATTAAAGAATGTATTGAAGTTCCCCTTGATTTTCATTCAAGATTTTCTGCAAAATCAAAAATCTATGAATATGTAATTTTAAACCAGAGTCAAAGGCCAGCCATAGGAAGAAATTATATCTGGCATATACGCCAGACCCTGGATATTGAAAAAATGAAAAAGGCAGCTTCTTATTTAATTGGCAAACATGATTTTAAATCATTTGAAGCTGCTGGAAGTTTAAGAGCTCATAGTATAAGAACAATTTTTAATCTTGATGTAAAACCCTTTTCCAACGGGAAAATAAAAATTATTGTAAGTGGTGACGGTTTTTTAAGATATATGGTTAGAAATATTACAGGAACCCTTGTTCAGATTGGACTTGGAAAAATCTCACCAGATGAAATCCCAGCCATTCTTGAAAAAAAAGACAGGGCAAGTGCAGGAATGACAGCACCTCCTCATGGGCTTTATTTAAAAGAAGTTATTTATGATTAGATATTTAAAAAAACTTAGCCGGCCAGGTTATTTATCTTTTCAATATATTTGTAACAGATAACAGAAACAGCATTGCTTACATTCATTGATTTTTTAAATCCAAACATTGGAATATGAACTTTTTGTGTACAGGATGATAAAATTTTTTTGCTAATTCCGTTTTCCTCATTTCCTGCAACAATTATGCAGTTTTTTGAAGGATTCCAATCTGAAATATTTTGGGAGTCTTTTCCTGTTTCAAGTGCAACAACTTCTTTACCTGAATTTAAAAACCAGGAAACAGGGTCTTCAATAAAAGTTAAAGGAATCCATCTAGATGTTCCCATTGAAGATTTTTTAAGTTTAGAGTTTGAAATGTTTATATGTGAAGATGAGTGAAAAACTCCTTTTAATCCAAAATTATCTGCAATTCTTAAAATTGAACCAATATTATAAGGGCTTCTTATTTCATCTAAATAAATTGAAAGATTATATAAAGGATTCCATTTTGTATTAAGTTCAAGGTTTTTTTCCAGATCATTAATTGGGGGATTTAAGGAAAAAGAAATATGAAATTCAAAAAACCCCTGGAGTTTTTCTTTATCATTTAACCAGTTTCCCGGGTAGAACCTGTCAAGTTCCACCCAGGAATGAAAAGTTTCATATTTTTTATAAAAATCTAAGGGTTTATTTTTTTTAAAACATAAACAAGCAAAAGACGCTATAATTTCATGTTGTTTTTTTGAAGAAAGATTTTTGAATTTTTCTTTGTTTATTTCATCAGCAAATTTTGCCAGATTTGAGATTTTGTGTTTCAATCTCAACTCCTTTTATAAAACAAATTTTGTCCTCATCAAAAATCATTTTAGAGTCTTTGATCTGAAGTGGAACGTTTTTAAATTCTTCAATTGTTATTTCACTATGATCAGTTTTTTGATTTTCAACTTCAACCAAATCTCCAATTTCAAACTTTGAACTGTCAAGAAGTTCCATTTTTTTCTTTTTCTTACAAACAAGAACCATTCCCTCTGAGATTATTCCCTTAAGTTCAGCAGATTTTAGATTTGCAAGAATTATAACTTTTTTACCTTTGAGCTCTTCTTTTGAATAGTGCTTTACAAGTGCTGCAGCTATACTTCTTGTTTTATCTTCGCCAGCATCAATTGTTAAATGATAAAGATGTTCAGCGTTTGGATGATTTTTTACTTCTATAATTTTTGCAGCTTTTAACTGAAGTTTCCCAAATTCAGGGCTATTACCCGAGAACTTTTTCTTGAATTTTTCAGCCAAGGAAGATTCAAGTTTTTTGTGGATAATTTCAGGGGTGTTAATTTTATGAGAATCAAGTCCCTTGAATTTATTTATATCTTCCCAGGAAGCATTCTTAATGTTTAAAATATCAAGAATTTTATTGGAAGTATCAGGCATATAAGGAGAAATTGCTATGGCAATATTTCTTACAAGATATGCAAGAGCAGAAACAGTTGCATGGGCATGTTCTTTATCAGTTTTAATTTTTTCCCAGGGAACCATGTCCTGGAAAAACTTATTTCCCTTGTTTCCAATTAAAAGAACTTGCCTTATGGCTTCCCTTATTTTAACTTTTTCAAGATATTCTGTTATTTTATCTGCTTCCTTTGCACAGGTTTTTGTAAATTCATTGTGTTCTTCAAAAGAATCAATATCTTTAATTTCACCGTCAAAATTCTTTTTAAGATAAGTAAGGGTTCTGTTTACAAGGTTTCCAATATTATCAATAAATTCAGAGTTTACTTTTTCAATGAAATCACTCCAGGTAAAATCCGAATCTGTTCTTTCAGGTCTGTTTGCAAGAAGGTAAAATCTCCACAAATCAATATCAATTCCAGTTTCTTTTACATCTGTTCCAAAAACTCCAATATTGTTTGATTTGGAAAATTTTGTATCTTCATAATTAAGATATTCTGTTGCATTTATATGGTGTAAAAGAGTCCATTTTTTGCCTGTTCCAATTAAGGAAGCAGGAAAAATTACTGTATGAAAAGGAATATTGTCTTTGGCCATAAACTGATAAAGTTCTACATTTTCAGGGTTTTGCCACCAATCTTTCCAGTCGCTTCTCTTTTTTGCCGTCATGGAAATATATCCAATTGGAGCGTCAAACCATACATAAAAGACTTTGTTTTCATACCCTTTTTTGGGAACAGGAATTCCCCATGACAAGTCTCTTGTAATTGGTCTTGGTAAAAGACCAAGATCAAACCAGGCCTTTGTTGTTTTTACGGCATTGTTTGTCCATTTGCCTTTGATAGAAGATTCTTTATACCAGGTTTCAAGGCTTTCCTGAAGTTTATCAAGTTTAAGGTAAAGATGGGAAGTTTCTTTTAAAATCGGAGTGTTTTGGCAGATTTTACATCTTGGTTCTTTTAAAAGTTCCGGTTCCAGGAGTTTACCGCATTTGTCACATTGATCTCCTCTTGCATCTTCATAATTGCAAAAAGGGCAGACTCCTTCAATATATCTGTCTGCAAGGAAGATTGTATCATTTTGGCAAAAAGATCTTTTGGTTGTTTGTTCTTTAATCAGATTGTTTTTTTCAAGGTCAAAAAATATTTCCTGGGCTATTTTTGTTTGTTCAGGAGAGGAGGTTCTTCCAAAAATATCAAATGAAATATTAAAATTTTTGTAAATATTTTTGTGTATTTCATGGTATTTATCGCAAACTTGTTTTGGAGTGAGTCCTTCTTCCCTTGCCTTATTTTCAGTTGCTGTGCCGTATTCATCTGTTCCACATACATAAAGTGTTTCATATCCCCTTAGCCTGCAAAATCTTGCATAAACATCTGCTGAAAGAACACATCCTATTATATTTCCAAGATGGGGAACATTATTTACATAGGGAAGGGCTGAAGTAATAAGTTTTTTCATAATATATTCCTGAAACTCTTAATTTAGTTTATTGTAAATTTTTTTGTATATAAATATCAAAACAGATTTTTTAACATTATAGATTATGTTTTGCAAACTATATAATCTTTGGTGAAAAACTGGAAATTTGTTTTAATTAAAGAAGAAAAGAAATTTAACAACAAGACCGTTGGTTAATGCAAACAAAGACAGGGGCTATTTTCTTTATACTCTAAGAAGACCACTGACTTGGATAATTCAAGGGGCAGCTGATGAGTTGGTTTTTTTAAAGATTATAAATTATGAGATTTTATCTTTTGAGCTAAACACTAACCAATAGCTTTTGTTGGCTGGGAAAATTGATTAGAATTGTTCCCCAAAAAATTGAGTTTATCCGTTGTCCTAGGTAAGCTCAACCCGCTGAATTTAAAAAAATGAAAACTTTTTTAAAACATCTTCATTTAGTTTTTCCCTGAACAGATTAAAGTTTTTCGTTTTATTTTCTTCAAAAAATCTAAAGTTTTTACATTTTAAATTATTAAAGCAAATTTTTAGATCAATAATTGGCTGTCCCGGGAATGGTGGTTTTTCCATCTTACCATTATCTCCAATTTTTTTTAAAAGCTCTGTAAGTTCAAAAAAAGTTTTATTATCAATGAAAATTGTTTCTTCGAATTTTTCCCATGAAGAAAAGCTGTGGGGGTTTTGGGAAAAAGGTTTAAGTTTTTTTATTATTGAACTTACTTTTCCGCTGCTTTGAATCTTGACAATCAAATCAGATTCAAGGGGTTTGTTTTCGTGATAATAAATATATGAAACAGGGTTTGTGTTTTTATTAGTTTGGGAATCAGGCTTTGAAGGTTTGTTACACCCGGAAACACCAGATAGGATAATAAGAAATAAAATCACTTTTTGTTTTTTTAAAATTTTCATTTTTTACCATAAAAACCTCCTTTGCTTTTATGTAAAGGAGGTATAGTTAAAAGGTTAGTTTATGGAAGCATTACTGTATGAGCTTCGGGTATAGTTATTTGAAAATCATCTGGATTGTCGTATGAAATAGTCCAGGCTTCAGACCATTCAGGTCCTGAATTAATGCTTCCGGATGTGCCTGAGTTTGCCTTTGTTAAAACTCCGTTCCTGTTTCCTTCTATCCAGATACCGTTTTTTTCAGGATTTTCTGAACCATATGGAGCTCCTGCAAGATACCTCCAGCTTACATTCCATGAAATGACCTGATCTTTATCATAGTCATCATCGTCATCACTATAATAATGTACAGCAACAGTATAGTCTCCATAAAGTCCGTTTGGATTTGAAACTTCGTTGGATGAAAGGGTGGACATTCCCCATTTACCAATATAATGTTCAGGTCCGTATCCTTCTGTATTATCAAAATCAAGATAAGGATTGGATGAGTCTGCACCTGTTCTGTTTCCGTAATAAACTGTATCACCTGTATCACCTTCAAAAGCAGGTTCTTTTACATAAAGGTCAACATCACTGTTATTTTGACTCCAGCTAAGTGTTATTGTCATACTTGAAGGACTTGCATCGGAGTTGATAATAACCCTTTTGAATGCTGCCCAATGGGAAAAACTGTTTGGGCTGCTGCCAAGAAATATAACTTCATTATCCCCTTTTTTAAGGGGAAGAGTTATTTCAAATGAACCGTCTCCTTTGTCTGCTTCATTATTTACCGAAGTTGAGTAAAGATCGTCTGTTACAATTAGATTTATATTGTTTACAACTGAGCCTTCAACCTGTGCATTACCTCCAAGCACAGTTCCTTTGATTACAACGGCATTATCTTTAGTTGTGAAAAGTGTTTCTCCATTTTCAGTTTTATCTTCTGTTTCAAGAACATTTTCATCAATGTTTTTTGCTTCAATTGATGTTATTGTTATTTGAGGGAAAACGCTATTGTCTGAAAAATTATTGTCTGCTGAAGTTTTTAAATCATCAAATACAGAATCATTTATTCCAAAGCTGTATCCAAATTGTTTAAAATAATTATATCTGTACCCGGGGTCACTTGCACTTGGACCTCCCTGGTAAATATAAAAACCTTTTCCATCAACATATTTTATATATCTTGTGTCTTTATTGGGGTAATTTGGATCATAAACATATAGTTTACATTCACCTGACTGGTCTATAGAGGCTTTGTAAACTGAAATTGCATGGGCACCGGTGAGCTGATAACTGCTACCAACTTCTACAGCCTGATACATTCCAACAAGGGCTGGAACACCTGTTACATAAATTGATCCTATATATGCCCTTGCAACATCTGTTGAAGAAGGTTTTTGGGAAGCAAGTTCACGGCTTGCATAGTCATCCCAGATTGCAACTTCTGCTGCATGAGCCCTGCTTGCAAGTTCAATTGCAGTTGAGTCATCAACCCAGGTTTGGGTCTGCTGGGGATCACGATATTTTGAGTAAAACCCGCTTCCGTGTTTTTTGAACCAGTAGTTTGCCCATGTGCACATTCCCATACAGTTTCCACCTCTTGAGGCTTTGTAGTAAGCTCCGTAATTTGGAATATACCATCCATTTTTTGAGGGCCTGAAGCCGGTGTCAATATTTAAATCCCCAGTTAAAAAAGCTTGCCATACCTTTGCGGTACCAATGGCAATATAGACATTTTTTATTATATTACCTGTACTTTGTGTTGTTTTGAAGGCTGCTGGTATTTTTTCACCTGACCTGGTGTCGCCAAAAGTTCTTGTTTCAAAAGTAATTGTTTTATTGATTTTATCCAATGATTCATACCCAAGTGCTTCTAAAGTACCGTCTGAATTGTAGGAGAAAAAAAACCATCCATCCAAACTATCTGAATCAGAGACCGGAAGAGTTACTTTAACTGGCTTGTTGAATAATTTGTATTTATTCCATTCATCAGAGCCAGTGGCTGAGATAATAAACAATTTGCTTCCCAGCTCAAGGTTTTCAGGTAATCCAGTTTGCCCTGATACATCAGCAGTTTCTACTGAAAAATCAATAGAATCGCTTACTGCTCCAGGTGGGATTTCAATTTTAAATTCTTTAATATCAGTGCTTGTTATAGTTCCTCCTGAAGCTGTGATAGTTTTTGAACTCAAGTTTACTTCCTTAGGTGCTGATGCTGAAATATCAGCTATTGTGATTTTTCGCTCTCCAGTTGGTTTTCCAGCTGGAGTGTCAGAATCACTGCTGCTACTGCAGGCTGAGAAGGTAAAAGCCAAAAAAAAGTGCTAAAATAGCTGCCACAAAAAAATGTAAACTCATATTTTTCTTCATAAACTTTAAGCCCCCTTTTTTGTTTGATTTTTATCCGGCTTTTAATCGCCAAGTGATGAGCAAAAACTGATTTTACACTTTGGTAAGTTTTGATTTGAACAAAGTTAAAATACTTGTTTTAATGCAAATCACAATTTGAAAAATTATAAACTACTAAAGCTTAAGACAAAGAGATTTTTTGTTTACAGAATACAGTGTTTTGTTGAGAATTGGAATACAAATAACAACCAAGAGTTGTTTTTTGGAGGTTTTTTAGCCAAACATTCGTGATGTGTTGATAGTTGTTTCCTGGAGAATAAAAGTTTGATAGTGTTCTATTCTACCGGGGAATAAAAAACTGTAAAAACAAAAAGGAGGTTAAGAATGGAAAATTTAGATAGGAAAGCTAATGAAAAAAAACAAGAAATAATAGTAGTTGATGTAAAAATGCCTTTTATTTCCATGGTGATTTTTATGGTAAAGCTTGCTCTTGCCTCAATTCCGGCTCTAATAATAGCTACATTGATTTTTGTTGTTTTAGGAAGTTTTTTTAGTGGAATACTTCATCATGCTATAAGAGGATTTTAGTAAATTTTTTTTATTTAAAATATTAGCTGAGATTTTTAAGACATACAAAAATATAGGTTATAAATTTGGGGAAATGGGTAAGTTTTTTATAATAAAAACAAGGTGAATAAATATCCCGAATTTTTATTGTAGATTTTTTTAATCGGGCTTAATTAAAAAGCTCGTTGGTAACAGCAAGAATATCAAAAAGACTTTGTCTTGACTGGAATCCTACAAATTATTGCAATAACGAATAAAAGTATATTTGTCTGAATAGAGTTTTGTATATAGAGCAAATTTTTAGCTTTTGAAATATTTTCCTTTTAAATAAATTTTTCATTTAAAAGGAGGGAAAAAACTTTTTGAACCTCAGTTTTGTCATATATTTTTTTTCTTGGAACAATCCATGTTTTGCGGTTTTTTCTTGATAAACGAACAAGTCTTTTTTTAATTAAAAATTCTATTGTTGATAAAATCCAGCCCTCACCGCTACTTTTAACCCAGAATTTTGTTCCAGGAGGATAAATTATATCCCTTATTTCTTTAAATCTTATTCCTTTATTGTTTTTTAAAACAATATCAACTACATCTTTTGTTCTGTTTTTTCTGTGTGTAAGGATTTCAGTAATTCTTCTTTTGGGATCTGTTATGGGTCTTCCATGACCTGGAAGAAGAACTTTTAAATTTTTAAGATTATAAATTGTTTGAAGACTTTTACAATAATCTTCAAGATCTGATCTTGGAGGACCAAGCCAGGTTATAACCTTTTCTAAAATATTGTCGCCGGAAAACATTATCCCTGTTTCTTCATTAAAAAGAGCAATATGATCATCGCAATGACCTTTTGCAGGAATTATTTTCCAGTCTCTTTCTCCATCGTTGATTGTATTGTTTTCTTTAATTATACAATCAGGGTCATTTAAGAATTTAAGACCGAAAACATAAGGAAGAATAAGATCCCATCGTCCTGTGGCCTTGCTTTTTTCCTCTTTCCATAAAACTCTTACAGGAGAGCTTGAAACCCTGTGTTTTTTTATCAGGTTTTCTTTGGAGGAAATTACTTCTGCCATCTGGGGGGTAAGGCATACTTTTGCTCCTGTAAATTTTCTTATTCCTTCAAGCCCTGAAAAATGGTCGCCATGGGAGTGGCTTGGGATTATATATGTTGCTTTGAAATCAATGGTTTTTTTTCTTAAATCTTCAAGAACTTTTAAATATTCTTTTCTGAAAAATCTCAAATCAAAATAAGTGCCGAATCCACTGTCAAAAATAATACCCTTTTTACCTGCAATTATATAAATGTTTGCAGGCGGTTTGAACATTGACCACCGAGATTTTTGGGTGATACAATAGATATTTTCCATTACTTCTTTCATAAAACTCCAGTCAGACAATTAAGTTAAATCTTTAAACTTTAATATTTCTTAAAATAAGTCAATCTTTAGTTTTACCCAATAAGCTGGTTCATTGTAAAAATAGGAACACAGATAGCAAAAACAATAAACCCTATAACAACCGCCATAAACACAATAATAAGCGGCTCAAGCATTGATGTAAGTGTAACAATTAAATCTTCTGTTTCAGATTCATAAATATCAGCAACCTTAGAAAGCATGTCTTCAAGATTTCCACTTTTTTCTCCAACAGCAATCATTTGCGTCGTGATTTCAGGAAAAATCTTTTCTCTTTCAAGGGAATAGGCAAGCCCGTCGCCTCTTTCAACTCCATTTTTAGCTTTCAAAAGAGCATCTTTAAAAATTCTGTTTTCAACTATATTAATTACTATATCCAGGGATTTTAAAATTGGAACGTCATATTTAACAAGTGAGGATAAAATTCTTGAAAACCTTGCTGCTATAAGTTTTTTGTTAAGTTCCCCAAAAAGCGGAATTTTAATCACAAGCTGATCCATAAAATAGCCGGTTTTTTCATTTTTAAACAAATACCTTATCAAGCCCGGGAAAAGTACAATCAAAAGCATAAGAAACCACCAAAATTTTTTAAGAAAGTCGCTTGAAGATATAAGTAAAATTGTAATAGCCGGCAGTTGCTGATTCATATCAGAAAATATGGAAACAATTTTTGGAACAATCATTGTCATAAGAATAACCAAAACAATGATTCCAAAAAACATCATAAGAACAGGGTAAGCCAGGGCGGCTCTTATTTTTGATTTTCTTTTTTCTGTTGTTTCCATTAAATCCGCCACCCTTTCCATTACAATTTCAAGAGTTCCTGCGGCTTCAGCAGCTTTAATCATATTTATATAAACTGAGGTAAATGTTTCTGGATAATCAGAAAGGGCTTCAGCAAAGCTTTTTCCCGCTTCAACCTCATCTTTTACTTTTGTAAGTATTTTTTTAAGAGATTCAGACCTTATTTGGTCTGAAACTGCTTTAAGTGCACCAACAAGATCAAATCTTGCTGAAAGAAGGGTGGAAATTTGTCTTGTTGCAAGAGCAATTTCCTTTGTTTTGATTTTTGGGCGAAAAAAAGAGGTTAAGATAGAAGAAGAACCTTTTAACTCGCTTTCCGATTTAACTTCTTTTAAGGAAACAGGATAAAGATTTTTTTCTTTTATTTTTACTTTTGCTGTTTCAGGGCTGTCAGCATCTATAATTCCTTTTTTGTTTTTACCATTTTTTGTAAGTGCTTGATACTCAAATACTGCCATTATTGAAATTTCCATTTTAAAATTTAGGTCAAAAAAATGAAGATACTATATATTTAAGCATTTCATCAATTTATATTTCCATGTTTTTAAGTTTTGAGTTGTAAATTTAAAACGCATAATTAAATATATGATTATTATTAAAGTTAAATATAAAATTTTAAGGAGTTTAACTATGCCTATTTATGAATATCAGTGTCAAGACTGTAACAAGATATTTGAATATCTTGTGCTCCCGGGAGAAGATGAGGAAAAAATAGAATGTAAAAATTGTAAAAGTATCAATGTAAAAAAACTTCTTTCTACAGGAGCAATAAGGCCAAATGGAATTCCTGGGGGAAAGGGCGGTTTTAATCCTCCTCCAAAAGCATGCAGCAGTGGAGGCGGCTGAGGAATTTAATGTTTATTGGTCAGGTGACCAATCTAAACCTCTTAAAAGTTCCCTTTTAGTTTTGGGGAACTTTTTTATCAATACAAACTAAACTCTATTTTTTTATAAGAATTATTTTAAAGGTCTGTCAGTTTTTGACAGAGTTTGTATTCTATAATAAAAAAATATTATAAAGATAAAGTAGTGTTAATTATTTTAACAACAAAGCTTTATCTTTTATTTCATCTTGACTTTAAAGATCGCTATTAATAGTTAGAGATATCTTACTTTACAAAAGTAAAATAAATTAAAGGTCATTAATTTTAATAAACATCACATCGTGTGAAAGACAAATAAATATGTTAATAAATTTAGAACAGTATTCCAATGGCTCGGCTGGAAGGCATGAAACTTTTGTTCCAAGATATGGTTGGCTTACAAAAGGATATGTAAAAGCTTTAGAAGACCCTGATGTCTTTAAGGTAGAAAACGCTGTTGAAGTACTTGGAGTAGGTAAAAATATGGTAAGATCCATTAGATATTGGTGCATACTGTTTGGTCTTTTAGAAAAAAATAAAACTGAGCTTATTTCGACAAAATTTGGAGAAATGCTTATTGGCAAAATTAATCCAAATAATTCTGAGTTCGATTGGAGCAGCGGATTTGACCCTTTTTTAGAAGATGATGCAAGCCTCTGGCTTCTTCATTGGCAAATTTTTTTAAATCCACTATCAGCTGTTTCATGGGTTTTGTTTTTTAACTATTGTTCACTTCAAAAATTTACAAGACAGGATTTGTCAAAAAACATTGTCAATTTTGCGAAAGGTAATGAAAAGTTAAGTAAAATTTCTTCAAAATCTTTTGAAAAAGATGCAAATTGCATAATTCAAATGTATGTGCCTAATATTAACTCTGACTTTGGAATCAAATGTCCATTTACTAATTTGAACTTGATAGAAAAGACAACAGAAAGCTCACATTTTAAATTTAATTTCGAGAAAAAAAACTCATTGCATCCTTTAATCTTTCTAGCTACATGCTGCTCGTATGCCAACAAATTAGGGTTAAAAGAGAAAACATTTAGTTTAAACAAAATTGTATATGGCCAAGATTCACCTGGTATTGCTTTTAAATTAACCGAAACAGAATGCGGTACATTAATAGAAGATGCGGTCTCAAAAATTGATAATATAAATTTTGTTGAATCATCAGGAACTCAACAATTACATTTTTCTCAAGAGCCTATTGAGTTGTATTGGGAAATTTTAGAAAAGTATTATAATAGGGAATAAAGAATTGTTTTTAAATGAATTTATAAAAATAGACTCTAAGGTTGCAAGATCAGTCAATATTGAAAGAGATGCTTCTGATTTAGACCAGATAAAAAGATTTCAGTTAACTCCTGTTGTTCTAGATGTTCTTAGCAGATTTGCTGATTCGTTAGAGGGGGAACCAATTTCAGCTTGGTCTTTAACCGGGCCTTATGGAAGCGGTAAATCAGCTTTTTGCAATTACCTCTTTTCTTTATTTTCAGAAGATAAAAAAGTCAAATCAACTGCTTGGAATAGCCTTAATAAAACTGATAAAAAATTTAAAGTCAGATTGGAAAAGAGCCTGGATAAAATAAATATTGAAAATTTTATTAATGTCAGAGCTTTATCACAATATGAACCTTTGAATAAATCTTTATTAAGAGCTTTATTGTCAACTTTAAAAAATATAAACGATAAAAAATTAGAAGAATTAACAACTGAGATTGAAAACTTATTAAATCAAGATTCTTTTGAAACTTCATTAATTGTAGATTCTATTGATAAAATATCATCTGCTCTGAAACGGCCTTTTCTTATTGTGATTGATGAGTTTGGTAAAAATCTTGAGTTTATGTCCCATAATCCAGGTAAAGGGGATGTTTTTGCGTTACAATGCTTAGCAGAAAGTCAAAATTGTTATGTCTTTGTGTGTCTTCATCAATCCTTTAATGACTATGCATCAAATTTATCTAATATTCAGTTAAATGAATGGGGGAAAGTTCAAGGTCGTTTTGAAGACATTTCTTATGTAGAACCTCCTGGAAGGGTATTAAGCTTAATATCTAAATCAGTAAATATAGATGAGGAGAAGATAGATAGTAAAATTTCTAAATTAATTGATAGTTGGTGTAAGAAAAACGCTAATTTAATAAATGATTTAAATATTCCAAATATTCCTGAGTTAAATCATAAAGATTTATGGAAAATTTTTCCTATAAACCCTATTTTTGGCATAGTTTTAGGCGAATTAAGTAAAACTTTTGCTCAAAATCAAAGAACAATTTTTTCTTTTATTTCCAGCGGGAATCCAAGAGCTTTAAAAAAATACCTTGAGATATCTAAACTGGATGAAAAAAAAAAGTTTGAGCCCTTAGGCCTTGATTGGCTCTACAACTATTTCTGTGAGGAAACAACTCAGTTTCATAATAACAGAGCTACAACTCAAAAATGGATAGAAATTAAAAATATTATAAACTCCTTTAATGCTAGTAGTCCTTTGGAAATAAAATTATTAAAAACAATTGGAGTTTTAAATTTACTTGGTTATTTAGGAATTAAAGCATCTAAAAATTTAATTTATGCTTGTTTTGAATCAGAAGACAGACAACTAAAAATAAAGATAGACAAATCTCTTGATAACCTTATTTCAAGTGGAGCACTTTTATATAGAAGTTATTCTGATGAATTTAGGCTTTGGGAAGGCACAGATTTTGATATTGAAAAAGCTGTTATTGCTGAGAAAAGTAGGCTTGCAGTTTTAAATTTATCGGAGTTATTAAATTTAAATTTAAAAAGACAAAACATTATAGCTTCAAGGCATTCTTATCAAAAAGGAATAATCAGGGAATTTTCACAGTCATGGTCAGAAATTGGAGATATAAAAAAACTTGAAGAATCAAATTTTGATAACTTAAAGTTTGATGGTCATATTTTTTTAGTTGTTGGAAAAGATAATGATGAAAAAGATTATTTAAAGAAAATAACAAAAGAACATCCCATTATAATAGGTTTTCTCCCTTTTGAAGCTTTAATAAAAGAACTTGCATTAGAAGCAGCAGCTTCTAAAAAAGTTCTTGAAACAAACCCACAGCTTTTTAATGATGGTGTGGCAAGAAGAGAAGTTCGGTTTAGGGTTGAAACTTCCCATAATAATTTACAAAAACTTATAAATGAACTTTTAAATTCAGGTAATAAAAAAGTACAATGGTTTGCTTTGGGGGAAGAAAAGTTAAACAATTCGAGATTTAAAATATCTTCATTTGTTTCTGAAGTTTGCGATGAAGTTTATTCCATTTGTCCTGAAGTTCATATGGAAATGATAAATCATAATAAATTATCACCTTCTGCAGCAAGAGCACAAAGAGAGCTGATAGAAGCAATGGTGACAAAAGAGCATATTGATAATTTGGATATGGAAGGCTTTGGTCCTGAAGTTGCATTTTACAGGGCAATGTTTAAATCCCTTGGACTTCATAAAAAAATTAAAAAAGAACAAAGTTTTTGGCAATTTGTAAAACCTGAGAAAAAAGATGAAAAACAAAAAAAATTAGCCTGTGTTTGGGATAAAATCAATTCAACAATGGAAAAGGCAGAAAAAAACAATTCACCGGTTTTAATTTCTGAATTAATAAAAGTTTTTCAGAAAAGACCTTATGGTCTGAGAAAAGGGGTTATTCCTTTGTTTTTGTGTCATTATATTTTAGTAAATAATGACGAAATCGCTTTATATCAAGAAGGAATTTTTAAGCCTGTATTTAATAAAGCTGAAGCTGCATTGCTTTTAAAAAGACCTGATCTTTTTTCAATAAAAAAAATTACAAATACTGGCTTTAAAAAGGAAATTGTTCAGGCATACATGAGTGTTTTAAATACAGATTTGGTAAATTTAAACTCATCAACAAGAAATAAATCTTTGCTAAAAATTGTTGCACCTTTAGTCGAGTTTGTAAAAAGACTTCCTGACTACACTCTTTACACAAGAAAAATTTCGACAAAAGCTCAAAAGCTTAGGTCTGTTCTTTTGAATTCAAAAGAGCCTCTAGAACTTCTTTTTAAAGAAATACCTCAAGCTTTGAATATAGAAATAATTGAGAATGAAAAAATTAACGACGATTTTAAAACAAAAATATTTGAAAATCTTCAAACATGCCTTTTAGAACTAAATACTTCTTTTGAAAATTTATTAGTCAAAATCAAGGAACATTTTTGTAAATGTTTTGATAAAAAAGACAGCGAAACTTTTGATGAGTTTAGGAATAATATTTATAAAAAATACATAAAACTTGTTTCTCCATGTAAAGACTTAGAACTTAAGCAAATTTTAAAAGCCATTTGCACTGACAAAGGCGATATTAACAAATGGATAATGGGAGTTTCTGGTTTAATAGTAGAAAAGCCTGTTGATTCCTGGAGGGACGGAGATGTTGATGTTTATTATGCTTATCTTGAAGAAATTTCTAATAGAATAAAAGATTTTGAAGTGCTTTTGTCTAATACATTTTTATCTGAATTTAAAAAAGATGAAAATAAATTTCTTTTAAATTTAACTCAAAAAAACGGTTCTAATATAAGAAAAGTTTTTCATCTCAGCGAAAAAGACAAATTAAAAGTTCAAGAAAATTTTTCTGGAATAAATAAGCTTGAACTTTCTGATATTGAAAAGCTTATTGCATTTTTAATAGAAGACAGGATTTTGAAAAATGAATAAAAAAAAAGAACGCCACATTCTTGGATTATCAGGGGGAAAGGATAGTGCTGCTTTAGCAGTTTATATGAAAGAAAAACATCCTGAGCTTGATTTGGAGTATGTTTTCACTGATAGTGGACATGAACTTCCTGAAACTTATTTGTATTTAAAAAAAATAAGAGCGTTGTTAAATATAAAAATTATTACAATTAGGCCTGAAAAAGATTTTGATTATTGGCTTAAATATTTTAATGGAGTTTTACCTTCACCCAATAATAGGTGGTGTACAAGGTTGCTTAAGCTTAAGCCTTATGACAAATGGCTAAAAAATAATTGTAAAGATCAAATTGTATATAATTATGTAGGAATAAGAGCTGATGAAGACAGAGAAGGTTTTAGAGAGCAAAGTAATTTTTTCCCAAAATACCCATTTGTAGAAGACGGTCATGGACTAGAAGAAATTATAAAAATTCTAGGAGATAGTGGATTAGGTTTACCAGGTTATTATTCGTGGAGAAAAAGATCCGGCTGTTTTTTTTGTTTTTATCAAAAAGATAGCGAATGGCTTGGTTTAAAAAAGAAACACAGAACCCTTTTTAATAAAGCTTGTGAATATGAAGAAAATCATTCTGATAACAGAAAGTATACATGGAGAGAAAAAGGGTTTCTAAAAAAATTAAAAAAAACTGATTTAAATAATTACGAGCATGAAAGCTGTTTTAACGGAAAAAACAAAAATCTACTTTCTGAGACGTTATCCTCTATATTAGATAATTCACAAGATATCAATAACATTATATTTAGGTGAGGTTTGAATGAGTTTACTTAAAAGTTTATGTGATCAGATTATAGAAAATATTAAAAAAATTAATGTTAATAAAAAAGGGCCAGATATCTCGCCACATAAATATTTTTTTTTATTAACTCTAGTAGAACTTTATAATATCAAAAACAATAGAGATAATAAATTTTATTTAAATAAAGAATTGGAAGATTTTTTTGTTAAAATTTGGCTTAAATTTATGCCTGAAACATCAGTTGATAAAATAGTTATAGAATATCCTTTTTTTTATCTGAAAAACTCTAATATTTGGAGTTTTAAAATTAATGAAGGGAAAGAAATTAAATATAAAAATTATTCTAAATCAGGTAAAAGATTAACCAAAAAAAAATTGCTGGAAACAGTAAAGTTCGCATATTTGGAAGATATTGTGCACAAAGGATTTTCTGATGATTTTTGCAGAGTTAGAATAAAGAATTATTTAGAAAAAAAAATAAAGGAAATAAGTAGCAGTGATTTTTTATATGATGCGAATAAACAGTTTTTAAACTCATCTTTATTCCCACATGAACAAAAAGCTTTAGATAAAATTGAGTTAATTATTAAACCTAAAAACTTAGGCTATGTCTCCACAAATATTAATATTTATAATTATCATTCTAATAGATATTTTGAAATTGATCTTTTAATTGTAGCCCCATATGGGCTTTATGTTGTTGAACTTAAGCATTGGAAAGGTAAGGTGGAAATCAAGCCCTACGATTGGGTTTTTAATGGGGGCTATAGAAAAGATGTTCATCAGCCAAACAGCTTTAAAGCTAAATTGATAAAAGGAGAATGCGAAAAAAAATTTCCTTATTTAAATCTTCCTTTTGTTGAATCAGTAGTTGTTTTTACTCATGATGAATGTGAAATTGAAGGAGCATCTGATCCAAAAACAACAAAAAGTCAGCCTAGTTTTAGAAATATAAAAGATTTTATCTCCTATTTAGAAAATCAGTCAGAAATAAATGGAAATATAATTGAAAAAGCTCAAGCAAAAAAAATATGCGATTACATTAATTCCTTAAATGAACCTAAAAAACCTGAATCAATTAAGTTTAATGGTTTAAAAATTGTTGAGAAAATTTATCAGGATGAAAATTATGAAGAATTAATTGCAAAAAGAGAAAATAGTAAAAACTTAAGAAAATTAAGAGTTATATACGACAAATCAAGGTTTAGAGATCCTGAGAGAACTTTAAAAACAGTAGAAGAAATAGGTGATCATCCTAATATTTTAAAAGTTACTGATATCCCAAATGATTATGGTTATCTTATTGAAAGCAGTGATTGGTCAAACCAAGGCGACTTACAGTCTTATATTGAAAAAAAAACACCTATTAAAACAAATAAAGCTCTTAAAATAACATATGGCATTTTGTCTGGTTTAAAAGCAGTTCATGATAAAGGCGTTGTTCATAGAAATTTATCGCCAGATAATATTCTTATAATAAATGATGATATACCAAAACTTATGAATTTTGATCTTTCCTATCAAATAGCTAGTTCTGAATTTACAGTTATCCCAGAGCCTTCTAAATTGAAAAAGAGTCCGTTTATAGCACCGGAAATATATGAAGGGGAATCAGCCGAAAGTTCAGATTTTTTTAGTGTTGGAGTTATCTTATATTATATGCTTACAAAAGAGTATCCCTTTAATTCATATAAAGATCTTAAGCTTAATAATGGGAATTTAAGTGATTCATGCATAAAAAAAATCAATTCACTTAATTTAGCAAAAGAAATAAAAAATCTTTTACTAAAACTATTAAAGTATGATTTTAATAAAAGGCCTCAAACTGTTGATGAAATAATTGAAATTTTGGAAAATTATAAAAACAAAACAATCAGTTTTGAAAACAAGTTATTAAAGCCAGATGAAAACCATGATCTTTATTGCATAGTTGAAAATTTAAAAAAAGAAAAAGGGGAAGCTCAGCTTTATAAATCAAAGGGAGCACTTGGTGAAGATTATTTGTTAAAAATTTTCAACTTTGACACTGATTTAAAAAAAATACAGAGTGAAAAAGATTTTTCAACATATGTTACCCATAATACCCTTGTAAAATGTGAAAATTTTTTTAAGTGGTCTGATAAACGTCCAGTATTGGCTTTTAAATGGATTGAAGGTTCAAATTTAAGAGAAATTATGAAATTCGGCCTTCCTGAACTAGATTTTTTTAAAAAAACTGCATTTTCTTTAATCAGCGGAATAGAAGCTCTCCATACTTACGAAGAATTTGAAATTTTACATAATGATATAAAACCTGAAAATATCATTATTACAAATGATAAACGGCCAAAAATTATAGATTTTGGTATTTCTTCAAGAAATAAAATTGATATATATTCAGGGACTGAAGGATATATAGCACCAGATTTAGTTATTGATTCGCAAAGGGAATATTGTGTTAGCGGAGATTTGTTTGCATTAGGAGTTACTTTGTTTGAATGGTTTTTTGGTATAAAGCCTTATAAAAATTTTGTAGTAGGAGAAAAAATAGCTGATATTGATTTTATAATTCCTAATTTGAACCCAAAATTAAAAATATGGTTTTTAAAGTCTGTTGATACAAAAGCTGAAAACAGATTTTTATCATGTTTTGAAATGAAAAATGAACTGACAAGTTGTTTTTCAAAAAATGAAATCCAGGTAAATAAAGTCGAACAACATACAAATGATACAAATATCATTGCAAAAGAAACCAATAATATAAATTTAGAAAAAATAAAAACTGATGACTTTGAAGATAAGTCTCCAAATCCTTTTGTAGCATATTTAAATACTTTAAATAATATAAACTCAAATAGTTCAAATATGCTTGCAGAAAGTCAGGCATGCAATGAGTATTTTAAATATATTCATGTAGAACATGATCTTAAAGCGATAATTAAAAAAGAACTTTTTGAAAATAAAAGGCATGTTATTTTAACAGGACATGCTGGAGATGGAAAAACAACAATAGCACTTGAACTTTTTAAAGATTTAAGAGGAATTCCTTTAGACGAGCATCTTTTTGAAGAAATGAAAAGAATTGAATATATAAAAGATAAAAATATTAAAATAATAAAGGATTTCAGTGAATGGAAAGCTGAGGACTGGGTTGAAATTTTAAATTCAGCTTCAGATAAAAATTCACCTAAAATGCTTTTAATTTCAAATACTGGAACTTTACTTAATGCCTTTAAATTTTTGAATAAAGAAAAAAACAATGATTGGTTATGTTATGAGAATAAACTGCTGGAATCATTCTCAAAATCTGAACCTTATACTTTTATTCATGATAATACTGAATATTGTGTAATAAATCTTGCTATGTATGACAACCTGCCTGTAGCAAAAAAAATTTTTGAAAAAACAATAAATTGTCCTTTATGGAAAAAATGTGAAGATTGTAATGACAATAAAAAATGTCCTGTTTTTAAAAATTATTCTTTAATTAAAAACAGCAGTTTAGCTGTAGAAAGAATTTTTTATATTTATCAGAGAATGTTTGAATATGGTTATAGATTTACCTTAAGGCAAATTGTAAGCCATTTGAGCTATATTATAACATCAGGAATGAATTATCTTGATATAGTGAATTATTCTTCCAAAAATCATGTTTTGATAAGTGAGTTGCTGTTTTTTAACAGATTTTTTGGTGACAATGGTGCTAAAGAAGATGAAAAAGCTCAGCAGATAAAGGTAATAAAATGCTTAAAAAATTCAGACATCGGCGAAGAAATTAATTCATTTTGGGATAGAAAACTCTGGGTTCGAGAAGATGAAATTAAATTTGACAGCGATTTTGACAAGGAATCTATTCAGTTTAATTATTTAAGATCAATTGGTAAATCAAATAACAAGAATGAACTTGAGCCTGTTTTTGCAAGAAAACAAATAAGAAGGATTTTATACTTTTTTTATCACTTCCCTGAATATACTAAAAACAAAGATGAAAACCCTTTTGTCTCAAACTTTTTAAAGTCCCCTATGCTTTTAAGTTTTTTAAAATGGAAAAAGAATAGAACATTAGAAAATATTGAAAAAGAAAGTTTAAAAAATAAAATTTTGCATGTTCTTCAGGAATTTTTTACAGGGAACAGGTTGCCTGAAAAAAAATCATTTACAGGAAATCTTTATATAACACTTTCAAGACAAACCAGAAATATAAGACAGTCCTCTCAAATTGTTCTTGCAGATTTTAGAGCCAAAGACTTTGATTTAGCAATAGAAAATGAAAAATTGTTTTTTAGGTTTAGTGAAAAAGAAGATATTTTGCTTAACCTTGAACTGCCTTTCTTAGATTATGTAATGAACAGGCATTATGGAGATATTGGACAGACACTTGATCTTGGATACAATGATAGGCTTGAAAGTTTTAAATCTCAGCTCATTTCACTGAAAAAAAATAAAAATCAAAAACAATTAATACTTCTTAATTTGAAAACAGATCATAATTTTAAAGAATATAAAATTCATTTTAATAAAGAAAAGCTGGAGGTAATAAATAATGCCTGAACCTTTCCCAAATATATTAAGTGATTCTAAAGAAGATAACAACCCTGCAATTTTACTTTTTGGCAGAAGATTTTTCAGTGATCAGACTATACCTGAATTATTAATTGAACTTTTACTTGTGTTTATTTCTAAAAAAAGAATTTCTGATACAGAAATAAAAAAAATGGAATTTCCTGATTTAGATTCTTTAAATGGCTGGCCTGAAAAATCTTATTTGGAATATTTGCCAAAACATAGATTAAACCTGAAATTGTTTTCTTTTTTAAGTGGCTCAAAGCTTGAAACAAGACATGAATCTCATATTGAACATTACCGTGAGCTTGAAAATAAAATTAAGGGAAGTTTAAATATATCTGGAGTTGAGTCTAAAGAAAAAGTTATTTTTCTTTTAAAAAATCTTTTTTTTGGGTTTCAAAATATTGGCGGCGATAGAACCTGGTGTGCTCAAAATTTTTTTCCAATTTCTTCACAATTGATAGCAGGTGAATCGATTTGGAGGTCAGTTGCATATAAAAAGGCTAAAGACAGCTCAACTTGGCACGATGCAAGCTACAAAAATTTTTTTGATCATAATCAAAAGCTCTTTTTAGCGAGAGGAGGAGAAGTCTTATTCCTCCAAATTTGCAATGCGTTACGACAGCCTTTAAATGAAGTAAATAACTGGCTTGAATCTTCAGGAATAAATTTTAATTCGGAAGAAAAAGATTTAGAAAAATTAATTAAAAACTTAAATTTATATTTAAAAGAATCAATCACAGATATTCCTGAAGCATTTGGAGATTTGGCAATATTTATTGATGAAAAAATTGATCCAGAAACTGATAAACAAACTTATGTAAAAAAAGAAAATGAAGGAAAAGGTTATTTTAAATCAGGGTGGTGTCCCAAGGAAACATGGAAAGAGGGGTTTTTGTTTTGCATAGAAATGTTAAGGCTCTGTCAAACAGAAATTGACATAATAGAAAGAATTTTGCTTTTGGAAACAGCTTGTGCGTTTCAGGTTTTAAGAACTTTATCTGCTCAAAGTTCAAGATATTATTCCTCTGATAAGTTTGATAAAAAATTTGCAAGTCCACTTGGTTATGTCTGGGCAGTTTCAGATATTGAGGGGAAAAATGAAAATCTAAAAAGAATTTCCAGGCGTTCTGCTGAAACAAACAGTTTGATAATTCAAAATGCAGTAAGAAATGAAAATATTTTAAATCAATTGAAACAAAAAAAAATTGAGCCAAAATTAAAAAATGCTGATGTTAAATATGGATATAAATATTTTGGGAAAATAGCAAGAAATATGGGTTTTATGGTTCCAAGACGTGGGACAGGAGCAAGATTTGTTTTAAATGATCATTTATTAAGATTTCTTGTTCTTACAATTGTAAGACCTGGAGAACGAATGACATATGATTCTTTTATAGATCAGGTGTTTTTAAAATATGGAATAGCAATTGGGAAAAAATATTTATCAAAAGCTATTCAATGGTGCAATTTGCATAAAATTGATTCTTTAGGCGATGATATTGACAGCTGGGTAATAGAAATGCTCAATGCTTCGGGAATGCTTGTTTCATTGTCTGATTCCTGCTCTATGATAGAAAATCCATTTAAATCAAAAAGGGTAGATAGCTGATGAATTTTTTTGTGAATACTGTAAGTAACTATATTTTTAAGCAGATAGAACATTTTAAAGACAGCAATGAGAAATTAATAATTACTCTTCCTTCTTACAATTATCAAATTATGGAAGCTTTGGGGGAAAGTCTTGACTCCAGGTTAATTGGTAAAAATGTTGAATTAATATATAAAATAGCCAGGCCGTTATGGGAAAACCAAAATATTTCTAAAGATAAAATAAAAAAAGCATTTGATAATAACTGGCTGGATAATGACGGAAATCTAACAAGATACAGAAATCAGGAATTTGATAGAAATAAATATGATAAATGTTTAATTATTTTGGGAGGTGTGGATCTTATTAATGATTCTGCAAGTCTTGCAGATTTTCATTCTTGTTCTTCAACTATAATCTGGAATTCTGAAGAGGGTTTAAACAGAAGTTTTTCAGCCTGGATAGAAATTTTGTTGGATGAAAATTCAATTGCCTATGAATTGGATACAATAAAAGAATTTGACAAAATTTTAAAAGCTCTTGTTGAAAGACTGCCAACAGATATTGTTCAGATAAGCTCTTTTTTAGAAGCAATTAATTTATCAGGAGTTCAAGATGGTAAGGATTTTTTACAAAGAGCTTTATCAAGTCTTGAGTTTTTTAATCTTCCTGATCTTTCAGGTTTTATTAATATTAAGAAAAAAAACATTGGCCCTTATATAGATTCTGCATCTTCTTTTGTATCCTATTCAATGTTTATTGATGAAACAAATAGAAAAAAATTCTGTAAAAAAATTAAAGACTATAAGGATGAAAAAGGTTTAGAAAATTTTTTATCTGATGAAAATAAAACAGGCTCATATTCATCTGATAATAAGTTTTTAGATGCTTTATACTCTTATGTAGAAAAAGATGATCAGTCTGTAAAAAAAGATTTGATTGCCTGCGATTTTATTACAATTAAAGACAAAATTTTAAAGTTTAAACCAGCTACAAAAAAATCAGACACTGCAACTAAAAAAGAAACAATAAAAAAACTGGACATGGATCCTCTTGAAAGTATTTTGTCTGGTATCTGGATAACTTTATCTAAATTTAAAAAAGATGCTGAAAAAAACAGTTTGATTGCAAAGGATCAGATAAAAGAAATAAAAATTAATTCTGAAATTTTTGAGCATGATTTTGAAGGTGGCAGTGCTTTAGACAGTGAAACAGAAGCCAAAAGTTTTTTAAAGGTTTTTTTAGGCGGATTAGATGTTTGGTTTAATGAACCTGAACGAATTTTTATAAAAAACGATAGCTTGGAAGATAATAAGGTTAAAATTGATTCAAACATTTTCAATGATAATATTCATTGCCAATATAAGGCTAACAAAGAGCCTAATTTGGTTTTTTCAGTTAAAATCAATTCCTTTGATGAAGAAATATTTGTTGAAAAAAAATATTTAATCAGGATCCCGGATATTTCTCCATATAAAATATCAAAGGAATTATTTGATAAAGTTTTTGATGATTTAAAACAAGCAAAAAACAGTGCTGTTTTACCTGTGTTTTTTGTGCCTTTTTATGATGAGTTAATGCTTTCAAAAGACAGTTTAGAAGCAAATCGTGTTTTAATGCAGGCAATAAGAAACAGTGAAAAAATTACAATTGATTTATTAAAACCTATTTCAGATGAACTTAAAAATGAGGATAGCAATTTTTCCAATTTTGTTAGAAAACTTGGTTTTGAATTTTGTGAGTTTGTACAAAATGTTTGCGAAAATGGTTTATATTATGCTGTTTCCAATAAATCATCCTGGTCAAGTTTACGGCAGACATTTATTGATTTGTTTGACTGTTTTCTTGATGAAAAAAACAATATAGATAATGATTTTGGCACAATATTACACAGGTTATTTTTTATAGTTAAAGAAAAACAGGAAAATCAGATAGAATCATGGGTTTGGGATAAATTTGAAAATTCTGCTGTTGCAACTATTTTGCATCCGTCAGTTTTAGAAATGTTTCAGGCAAAAATAATTTATTTATTTGAATGTTTTAATTATGAATCCAATAAAAATTTAAATTCACCTAAAAGAAACAGTTTCCAAATTAAGGCATGGGATTACTATCTTGATTTATCAACAATAAAAATGCCTTTATGCGGTTTAATTAAAAGTCAGGATGTTTTTGATTCTTCAGTAAGAGGTGAAGATCTGATTCATATATTAGGTTCAATAGATGGAACAGAGTCCTCATTATCTACAAGAATAATTCTTAAATATGATAATTTTGATGAGGATATTAAAGATTATGTATTATTTAAAGAAACAAGAGAATCAAAGCTTATATATAGAATTATTACTGATTTTTTAGAGCTTTATCCCCATGCAAACGATGGTTTAAATATTTCTGTATTTCAAAATTTAGATATTCAGCCTTTAATTGCTGCAATTGATAAGTTTATGAAAGAAAAAAGTAACAATATTTCTTTGAATTATAATTTAAATATCACAATTTTTTCTGAAACTGCAGATGATAGAGCTCTTTCAAACTGGATTGAAGAGTGGAGAGAGAGGTGGGAAGTATCTGAAGTAGAAGAAAGTCTGGCACATTATAGAAATTGTAATTTAAAATTATCGCACAGAATTGTGAAATCAGATAATAATTATGAACAATTCAAAAAAATTATAAATGAAAATTTTGATTGTGATATCATAATTCTATCAAATTTTATAGGCACATCAAATGAGAACAGATTTGAAGAAGTTGATAGTTTTGATGTAACATCAAGACCTTTGAAATATCCTATCCTTGAAAAAATATTTTGCTCTTCAACTGAAAAAAGAAACTCTGATACAAGAGAAAGAGTAATCAGCAACAGACAATTCACAATTTCAACAAAACATCTTGGAATTATGGCAAGTATGAAAAATATGAAAAAAACTTCATATATTGCTATTGGAAGCGGAGATTTTTCACCGTGGAATGAAGTTGTAAATGCTTTACACAAAAAAGCAGAATGGGTTGTATGTATAGATTCAAATATTGATGAAAGACTTCTTCAAGATGATCTTGAAAAAAATTCTCGAAAAATAATTGGTTTTGGTTCAGGCGTTGGCTCACATGGAGAAGCAAATTACACAATATCTACAGAGCAGTTTAAATTAACTGACTTAAAAAAAAAATTAAGAGCTTCAATTTCAAATATAATGTCTGGCTGGGAACATGATGATTATGAAAAAGCAGCTGAGTTTGCAATAAAGCAATCTGAAAATTTTTCTGGTTTATCCTTAATAAAATCAACAGGTTTAAGCCAGGAAATCAGAAATTTACTGGCCTATGCATATGCATGTAAAATTTATAATTTTTCAGAAAACATTTTATGCAGCAAATTTATTTCTTTAGATGCTTACAGGCATTGGTTTGAAGCAGCAGAGTCAAATATAAGGCCTGATATTTTGCTGTTAAATGCAGATATTAATGAATCTGGTTTGTTTTCAATTTCTGCAATGATTATTGAATGTAAATTTGCTGAAAATACAGATGGTTACTTAGATAAAGCCTTTGAACAAATTATAAACGGCCTTGATACTCTAATTCCTGCTTTTATGCCTTTTGTAAAAAATAATGAAAATAATTATTTATTACAAAGACCAGATGCAAGATATTGGTGGCTTCAGCTTCACAGACTTATTGCAAGTAAAACTCAGGTTAAAAAAAAGAAAAGAAAAAATGTTTTAGAAGCTTTTGAAAAATTAGCTGAAGGTGAGTTCGAAATATCATGGGGGGGTTCAATTCTTACTTGTTCATCAGGAAATAAAACTGATGTTATTTGCGAAAAGGAAAGCTGGAATTATTATTTTGAAGGAAAAACAATAAAAATTAGTGAAATTAATGCAGGAAGTTATGCATTAAGAAAATTATGTTTTGATAATAATATGAGCTTTGAGTTTAATTTTGATTTTACAAAATTTATCAGACAGGAATCAGAATCAGAGGAATTTGAATCTTATGGGAATGATGAAAAGCATGAACTCAATATTGAAGAAGAAAACATTCCTGATATTGAAAGTTCCGGAAAGTTGGAAAGAGTTCGAAGAGAAACTAATAAAAACATAGATTCATTAGTAAATTATAGAGAGTTTGAAGGAAAAAATAATTCTAATGTTTTTGAACCCAAAATACCAGAGCGAATATTTCTTGGTACTTCGGTAAATGGCAGCAGGGATGTGTATTGGGAGTATGGTAATGAAGATTTAAGTAATAGGCATATGCTTATTTTTGGCAGTTCGGGTATGGGTAAAACATATGCTATCCAATGTTTTTTAAATGAATTTGGGAAAAACAATCAAAATTCATTGGTTATAGATTATACAAATGGGTTTTTGCCAGAGCATTTAGAAAAAGAAACAAAAAAATTTTTAGAACCAAAACAGCATTATATAATGAAGGAACCTTTGCCAATTAGTCCTTTTAAAATTCATGCTCCCATTCTTGATGGTGAGGCTATGCCTGAAAAAATAGGTACAGCATCTAAAAGAATAACTTCAATTTTTGATTCTGTTTATAATTTTGGAGATCAGCAGTACAGTGTTTTACTTGATGCAATAAGTGATGGGATTTTAACATATGGAAATAGTTTTAATTTAGACAATCTTTTAGAAATTTTAAAGGATTATTTAGAAGATAAAATTAAGCAAAAAAATTCTGTATTAAGTTTAATAAGTAAAATAAAACCATTTATTCTTGACAATCCTTTTTCGTCTGAATTTTCTGGAATCAGCTGGGATCATTTGTTTGAAAAGAAAAACCAGCTATGTAATATTTTTCAGCTTGCCGGGATGGATCTTCATTCGTGGAAGCTTGTTACAGAATTTTTGCTATGGGATTTTTATGCATTTGTACGTGGTACAGGAAATAAAAATAATCCAAAAGTTATTGTGCTGGATGAAGTTCAAAATTTAAACCATCGTGAAGAATTCCCCCTTGCAAAATATTTAACTGAAGGAAGAAAATTTGGAATTTCTCTTATCTTGGCAACTCAAACTTTAAGCAATCTTTCTGCTGAAGAAAGAAGCAGGCTTTTTCAGGCTGGACATAAATTGTTTTTTAAACCTGCTGATACAGAGATTAGTGAATATTCTAAACTTTTGGAAAATGCCACAAGTGAGCCTGCAAAATTTTGGACTAGCAAATTATCGCAACTGAAAAAAGGAGAGTGTTATTCACTTGGGCCATCTTTAAATGATGATAACCAGCTAGTATCAAAAGTATTCAAAATATCTGTTACTTCTATGAAGCAAAGAGGATTTTAATGGTTAGTTCAAAAAATATAAACACAAGGCTTTCAAGAAATTTTCATAAAACTTTTGTGCCTGAAAGAACGCATATAAACGCAATGCTTAAATATGCTTCAATAGGTAAAAAAGGGAGTTTTGTTGAAATAGGGCAAGATACAGGGATACCAACAGGTAAATCCAGTGGTAAGGTAGTACCTACTCTTGATTATTGCAGAGGAATGGGTTTGATTGAACTTTCGGATGAATCAAAAAATAATTCTGTAAAACAACCTGTTTTAACAGATTTTGGAAGAGTTGTTTTATTTGAAGACCCTTTTTTAAAAGAAAATATTACTCAATGGATTTGCCATTTTAATTTATGCAGTCCAAATATTGGGGCTGATGTATGGTATCAGGTTTTTTTTAAAGGTTTTTTTACCCTTGGAATGTCTTTTAATAGAAAAATTCTTCTTAATTACCTTGAAAATATTTATGAGGTTCAAAACACATCAATTATTGGACCTTTAGTGAGAATGTATAATGATCCTGCATCTTTTTCAGCTTGTTCAGCATTAGTTGCAAGAGGCGAAAACTACGAGAGAAAATCTGCACCAGTAACAGATGAAAATATTTGGGGATATGGTGCATGGATTTTGAATTTAATTGAAATTTTTTATCCTGATAACAATCAAATTACTTTAACAGAACTAGAACGAGCTATTGGATGTAAAACCATACCAGGCTGGGATATCAGCGACTTTCATAAAATTTTGTTTTTTTTTGAGCAGAAAAAAATTTTAAATGTTGATCGTCATATGGAACCCTGGGTTATTCAACCGATAGAATCAAGCCAAAATTTATGGAAAAAAACTTATGATGATTTGATTTAATATAAAGGAGTTAGTTTATGTCTTTTAAATTATCTGATGTTGTAAGATTTAAAAATGAAAAAATTTTTGAAGGTGCAGTAAGTCTTGATTGGTTAATAAAAAATCCTGAACTTGCAAACAAAGCGGCTGTATCTTTTGTTTTTCATGGTCCTGATTATCATGGTGTTTTAAAAGACAGCGTAGGCTTTTCTGACGGTCACAGTCTTCAGGATACAGTTTCTTTTACTCACTCTATTGTTAAAAATTGTTCTGGCCTTTCTGATACTCCCTTTAATCTTGCAATTGCAGGATATGGAACAGGAAAATCTCATCTTGCAATTACCCTGGCTGAATTATTTGTAAATTTTGGAAGTGACTCATATAAATCTATTTTAGCATCTCTGATTCAGGCAGATGAATTTTTAGGTAAGGAAATAGAAAATTACTTAAAAAATATGATGAAACCTGCTCTTGTTTTATCTCTAAATGGTATGGAAAATTATGATTTAACTGCTGAAATAAGCAGGCAGGTAATGAATCAAGTCAAAAAATCAAATGCAGATCCAACCCCTTTGGAAACTTTAAGACCCCGTTTTAAAGAAGCAGTTAAAAGAGTTGAGTTGATGTCCCTTGATAAAGAACATTTAGACGAGATATTGGAAAGAACTCAGCTTTCAAATTATGATGCTGTTATTGAAGCTCTTCAAAATCAAAATGAAAAAATTTATGAAATTTTAGCAGAATTATTTGATAATAGCGGCCTTAAAATTTCAATTCATGGTGGTGAATCATTAAAAGATATCTTTGATGTTACTGCTCAAAATTATTGTGGTGAGGATTCAGATAAACCTTTTTCCAGTATACTTATCCTTTTTGATGAATTTGGAAGATATGCAGAATTTGCTACTTTATCAAGGCAAATTGCTGGAAGCGGCGTTTTGCAGCAATTATTTGAAGGAATACAAAGCAATGCTGAAAAAACAACCTTTGTTGGTTTTATTCAATTTGAATTAACCGCATATATTCAGAGAATAGCACCTGAGTTTAAAAATGATATTACAAGGGTTATTACAAGATATCAAAATTCTGCAAAATCATATTTAAGTACAAATCTTGAAACCCTTATTGCAAATTTGATTGAAAAGAAAACTAAAGATATTGATATCTGGTTTGATAATGATGAAAGTATTAATAAATCAAAACAGCTGATGTATCTTCTCAATGACTGGTTTCCTTTGTCAGCTAAACAGAGTTTATGGTCTAATGATGAAAAATTTCATGGTGTTATAAGAAAAGGATGCTGGCCTTTTTCTCCTTTTTCTATCTGGGTTTTATATTATCTGTCTGCTGCTGGTAAGCATTTGCAGGAAAGGTCTGCAATTTCACTTCTTTCTCAGACAATTGAAAAATTCAGTGAAATTGAATTAGATTCAAAAGGAATTTCTGTTGAATTAAATCCAGTTGATTTATGGTCTCAAAATTTACTTGATGAATTTATAAATTCCGAACAAAGCTCACAGCAGGGTACAATAGCTCATTCATATTCAACTGTAATTAATAAACATGCAAATAAACTAAAAATAGAACATACAAAAATTCTTCAATCCATTGTTTTAGCATCTAAAGTTGGCTTATCTGTTTCTGATAAAGAAAAAAACATTGAAGCTTTTTCATATCTATCTGGATTAGACATCAAAATTGTCAAACAAGTGCTTTTAGATCTGCATGAAGAGTATAATATTATTGAATGGGACAATAATTTTAAGGTTTATGATATCTTAGGGGACGCAGTTCCTAAAACACAATTTATTTCTTTTTTAAGGCAAAGGGTTTCAAGCAGTTTTGACCAAAGAGACAAGTCTGAACTTTTCATCACTAATATTACAAAATGGTGTCCTGATTTAATTCAGGAAATTACATGTGATTTTGCAGAATCAAATAATATTACAACTAAAGAATGGGGTTTTAAAGCTCTTACTGCAAATACTTCAAATATTGATATTAAGCTAAAATTAGAAGCTGATAATTGGATTAATTCTTTAGGTGTCGAAGATAAAAGAGGCTCCATAATTTATTATTATGTTAGCTCTGATGAAGATCTTGAAAAAATAAAGATTGAAAAAACTCGTTTAATTAGAAGTAATGCAAAAGAAATGGGACAAAAAAATTTACCAGTATTAATTGTTTTATTAAATGACAACAATGATGAAATTGGTAAAATAATGGCTGAACTTTCCGTATTATCAAATTCTATTACACCTGATGAGAAAGTAAAGTTTGGTCATTTAATTGGAGCGCATGAAGAAAAAAATAAAAATAAATTAAAAGACTTAATTGAAGCAGCTATCAAATCAAGAGAATATGTTACCGGATTTAAAGAAGAACTTAATTCTCGAAGAATTGGTCCTTTATGCACTGAAATTTTTACAAATATTTATCCAAAAGCTCTGTCTTTTAAGTTTGACGGCTTTGCTACTTTAAGAGGGGGAGCTGCAAAAACATGTCATGAATTGACTATGGAATTATTAGCAGGAAAAGTAACTTTTGATTATTGCTCAGCTAAAAGTACTACAGATAAAAATAGAATTTTACCTTTTTTAAAAAATTATTGGGACTGTTTTAGTAAAAGCAATGGTAAAATAATAATTCCTAAAAATAAAACTGCCGGAACTATAGTTCAAAATTGGAAAAACAAACTTGAGTCTGATGAAGAGCCTTTTATTGTATCTGATGAATTAATTTCAATTTGCAGACCGCCTTATGGAGCAAATATTGTTTCTGCCGGAGTTCTTTTAGGTGTTTTTTTATGTAATAGAACCGATAAAATTAGAATTATAAAAGAAAACGGGAGCCAGGTAGATATTTATCAGTGGATTCAAAATGAAAACGATTTGTTTTCAAACAAATGTCTTGACATGAATAAGCTTGGTAAAACAGAAATAATCAAGATTGGTGAAACTTCTTCTGAGTGGGAAGAACTTTTAGAGGAATGGGGAGAAGCTGAAAAACATCAGGAAAAAATTGATTTTTACAATAGAGCTTTTTTATTAGAAAAAAACATAAGTACTCCATCTATTTTAGTCTATCAATATAAAAGTTTAAAAGAAGATGCTAAAAAATCAAAAGAAATTATTGAAAAAATTAATAATGAAATAAATTATGCATGGGTTGAAATAGAAAAATCAATAAAGATAAATCAAATTGACAATGCTTGCTGGCAAGTTGGAATGCTTAAGGAACAACTTAATTCCATGATTTCAGATGGCATGTGGCTTGATACTGAAATAAAAAATGTTGAAATAGATGTTGGAAAAGGCAGACAGATAATTATTGAAAATTTTAATAGATGGATTTCGAGTCAAATACTTTTATCAGATGAGCCTGAAGATGTATCAAGATTTAACAACCATTTAGGCAGAAAATTATATGGAAGGCTGAAATTATTAGAATTAGATGACTTAGCTTTAAAATTAAGAGAACATGTTGAAGTGCAGTTAAAACACTCAAGAGACAATGCTGAAGCTAGGAGGTTGATTGATTCAGTAAATTCTTTTATGATTGAAAATTCAAAAATTTCAAATATTGCAAAAATAAATGACTTAAAAACCATCAGTGGTGCTGCTAAAGAATTTAATAAAAACCTCCAGTCTATAAGTAAAAAAGTTAAGCTTGAGAAGTTGGATAATATAAGGTCTGATTTGTCAGGTTTTATTAAAAAAATTAATCAAAGAGAAACTGAGCTTGCTGAAAAAGCAAATAATCTCTGGGATTCTCAGATAAATAACATTGATGATATTGATAACCTTGTAAATTTAGTTAATGAATGCATCACAATATATGAGGGCGTTGATAGTGATTTAGAGGATTTTTACTTAATGAACAAAGCTTTGGGTCTTTTAAAAAAATCTTATAATCAGCTTAATAATTTTGATCTGAAATGGGATAAATATACTGATTTAATCAGTGAAATTAAAAATAACATTGAAATAGAATATGGTGATAATGAACTTCCACCATGGGATTTTGAAAAAACTATTGATATTATATCAAATGTTATTTCTGAAAAAAGGAAAATTAAAGCAAAAGAATGGCTAGTTGATTATCTTGATAAAGAAGAAGAAATCTCAAAAATGAGTGTTGAAGAATCGAATCGTGTCTTAAAAGAACTTTCTGTGCCATCACCTCTTTTGTCGAAAGATGAATTAAAAGTTGTGGATCAAATTTCAAATAAAGCTGAACAAAGATGCAATGCTCTTGAATTAGAATGGTTAGTCCAGCGATTTAAAGAATTACCTGAAAAACTAAAATTTGTTTTTTTTGAAAGGATTGGAATTAAGTAATGTCTTTTATAAAATATGTGAAAATTAAAAGTTTTTATCATTAATTCGTTGAGAAAGCCTTTGATTTTAAAGAAGGAATTAATATTGTAGTTATTGATAATAATGGTGGTAAATTCAAATTATATAATACCTTTCTTTGGACAGTTTCTAATAAAATTTTTGATTCTGATTTAAGGATTTAGCAATTATTAGAACATAATAAAGATATTTCTAGATTAATTTCAGATAAAGCAAAGTTAGGGGATGTCATAGAAACAAGTTTAGAGCTTTGTTTTATGACTGATTTAGATAAGCCTAATTACGGGCCAACAGAATATAAAATAAAAAAAATATGAATTTGAAAAAGAATGCAAAAAACAAAGAAAAAGCTGAGATTCTTTCAAATTCGATTAATGATCTTAAATTGGTAATTGAAAAATCGACTAAAGAAGTTAAAAATTATAAAGAAGACGAAGAAGAAAAAAATAACAAATTAAATCTTCTTGAATCTAAATTGTTTGAATACAATAAACAAAATGAAAATTTGATAAAAAGGATTAAAGTTGAGCAAAAGCTAGAAGAGGTAACTAATAAAGTAAAAAACTTTGAAAAGTTCTATAATAACATTTCTTTACAAATAAATGGATTTTAGAAGGTTTTGATGAAAAAATAAATATTTTTAATGAGCTTAGAGATGATTATCAGCAATGTGTTCATGAAGAAAAAATAATTGATGATAGTTATGTAAAAAACATTTTGCCACAAGGAACCCCTGATATCAGTTCACTCAAACTCATGTTAGATAAAAATAAATGTTTAGTTTGTGGAAGAGATGTTAAAAAACTCACAGAAATACAATCATATAAGAAAATTTTACGATAATAATTTGAGTATTAAAAATAAAAAACAAAAGGTTTCAGTAATCAGGTCTTTTATTGATGATTTGTTTAAATGTTCATCCAAATATTCCTAAAGCTGAAACAATTAAAGAGTTAAAAGAAAAAAAAGCTGAAGAATATAAAAATATGAAAGTGAATGTAGAAGAATTTTCTGAACAATTTGAGAAAATATAAACAATATTTACCAATCATTGACAAGAGGTAATGAAATAAATCCAGGTGTTGTTTCCGTGTATGTTAATGATAATTATCATTTTTTTGTCTGAGTTGCTTAATAATAAAGGCGGATTGTTATCAGGGCAGGGTGCAGCTTTTTAAAGAATGACAATTTGCTATTGTTATGGGAATTTTAAAAATGGACAAACAAAGTTCTTACCCAATAATAGCTGATGCTCCAATTTCTGAAATGGGTGAAGTCTTAGTACATAACTTTTTTTATCAAATTTCAACTAGCTTTAAACAATCACTAGTTTTAGTAAAAGATCTCTATACTTAGGATGAAAAATACATTCTTTTGGAGAAGAGTTGATTACAGATCGATATTTAAATCCAAAAGTTTATCTGAATAGAGCCTTAGTTGAAAATCAGCGGGAAAGAGAAGCTGAAATTGTGCTGATTCATGAAGGAGAAAATTAATACTTGTTAATTTTATTTGGGATGAAGTTGAAAAAAAAGAAGTTTAGAATTTTAGCTTCATATAAAGGAAGCATTAAAAGATAAAATGTCTAATTATGGTAAATCTAAACAGTTGTATACAACTTTTGGTCCTTTTTATGAGGTGTATCTTTATGCCTTTACTTTAGGGTTCCATTCAGGGAAAAGAAATAAAATTGATGAAAATGAAAAATTAGAAACGTTTAATGTAGTAAAAGATTGGGCTAAGGATCATTTTGCGAATAAAAAAGATATTTTTTAAATTTTTTTAATGCTTTTATCTGGGCACAACAATTAATTAAGGGTTATATTTATTAGAGTTAGTTAATTAATGATTGGCTGGGAACAAAATTTCTTTTCTTCATTTATAGGAAGATAAATAAAACAAAATCAATGTCAGTAAAATTTTATAATGAAAATGCTAAAAAGTTTTCAGATTCAACTTTAAATGTTGATATGAGTTTAATTTATGATGTTTTTTTGCCTTATTTACCCAAAGGAAGTCATATCCTTGATGCAGGCTGTGTTCAGGAAGAGACATTAAATTTTTTCTTGAAAAAGGTTTTGATGTAACTGCAATTGATGGCAGTTTTAAAATATCTGAAATTGCTGAAAAAAGAATAGGGATTAAAGTTCATGCTTGCAAATTTGAAGAATTTGAAACTAAAATAAAATTTGACGGAATATGGGCATGTGCATCTCTTCTTCATGTTTCATCGGATAAACTCAAGCTTGCATTCAAAAACCTTTCAGCTTATCTGAAAAACAAGGGATATTTTTATTGTTCATTTAAATACGGTGAGAATGAAACTCAAAGGGGCGGAAGACATTTTACCAATTTAACAGAAAAAAAACTTAATTTATTTATTGAAAATACCGGACTTTTTCCTGAAAAAATTTGGATTACCAATGATGCAAGGCCGGAACGTAAAGATGAAAAATGGCTTAATGCTATTTTAGTTAAAAAAGAAAATGACTCTTAAGAAATTTACCATGGCAGTTCTCATTTATACCAGAATACGGAAACAAAATGGAAACAACAGACAAACGTTTCAAAGGCTATATTGAGATATTAAAAGAGGAGCTTCTTCCGGCAATGGGTTGTACCGAGCCTATTGCAATAGCTTATGCCGCTGCAAAGGTAAGAGCGATTCTTGGTGTTTTACCTGAAATTAAAGTCTGGCGAAGTTAAATCTTACTGATCGTTCTATTTTAAATGTCAGAGATATTATCGATTTTGCAGAAACTGTTGATCTTAAAGAGGTCAAAGATTTATTGGAAAGCCAGATAGAATATAACATGGCCATAGCAGAAGAGGGTATTAAGGGAAAATGGGGGGCCAATGTGGGTTCTACTATTTTAGATACCTGGGGTGATGATGTAAAAATCAGGGCAAAAGCCTTAGCTGCTTCAGCTTCTGATGCCAGAATGAGCGGCTGTTCTTTGCCAGTTATAATTGTTTCGGGAAGTGGTAATCAAGGAATAACAGCATCTGTGCCTGTAATAGTTTACGCAAGAGAAATGGGTGTCAGCCATGAAAAATTACTGCGTGCACTTCTTATTTCAAATTTGATTACAATTCATCAAAAAACAGGTATTGGACGTTTGTCTGCATATTGTGGTGTTGTTAATGCCGCAAGTGGTGCTGCTTCTGGTATCACCTGGCTTTATGGTGGTCATTTTGAAGAGATTGCCCACACAATTGTAAACAGTCTGGCAACAGTTTCCGGTATTGTTTGTGATGGTGCAAAACCTTCTTGTGCAGGAAAAATTGCAGTAGCAGTTGAAGCAAGTCTTTTAGGTTTTTACCTGTATCAAAATAAACAGCAATTTTATGGTGGTGATGGTATTGTAAGTAAAGGTGTAAAAAATACAATTAATAATATTGGACGTCTTGGACGTGAAGGGATGTCTGAAACTGATAAAGAAATTATTCGAATTATGATAGGGGATTAAAAAGATTTATTCCTATGTTTTTATTCTTCAAATAAAATTTCTCTATGTTCATTTACAATACTTTGCATTAAAATTTCATTGAAACTTTTTTTAACTTCCTGGTTTGGATATGAAAGAAGTAAAAGTTCATGGTCATACTTTTTTATTGTAAGATAACCAGTTTGAAAAAGAAGAGGAGCTATCTGAAGATTTTCAATATCAAAACTTTCAAGAAGATTTGGTCTTGATTTTACCTTTATATAATTTTCTTCCCGTAAAATTTTAAATGAAGATGTACCAAGTCCAATTTGCTTTTTCATTGATTGTCCTTTTTTATCCTGAAATCTTAAAAATTAATTGTCAGATTAATTGTTTTTTTATGTTACTTGCAATTTTGTTTATTTTCAAGATTCTTGGGTACTGAATATATTTGAACTGTAAAGATTAATTTAAATAATTAAATATTATTGACACCAAATGACCAATTGGTCATAATACTTTTTTTGCTATATATAATAAGGGCAGGGTTAAAATGGAACCAATTTTTATAGATGATAAATTAAACAAAATTTATGAAAAAGTAAAAAACAAAGTTCGTCTTGATTTTGATGACGGACTTTATCTTTATGAAACAAAAGATCTTATGGGTGCAGGTCAAATTGCAAATTGTAAAAGACAATCTTTACACGGAAAGAAGTCTTTTTTTATTTACAATCAGCATCTTAATTATACAAATATTTGCAGAAACCGCTGTCTTTTTTGTGCTTATGCAAAAGACTACTGCGATAACGGTTCATACCAATATACAATGGAAGATGTTGAAAAAGAACTGACTGAAAAATTTGATGAACCTGTAAATGAAATTCATATGGTTGGAGGTCTTAATGAAGCACTTCCTTATGGATATTATATAGATCTTTTAAAAACCATAAAAAAAGTAAGGCCAAATGTTACAATCAAAGCTTTTACAGCTGTTGAAATAGATCATCTTTCAAATATTTCAGGTAAATCAGTTGAAGATGTAATTAATGAGCTAAGGGAAAACGGACTTGAAATGATGCCTGGAGGCGGTGCTGAAATTTTAAGTTACAGGGTTCACAAAAAGCTTTTTCCAAGAAAAATAAATAAGGACAGATGGCTTGAAATAATAGAAAAAGTTCACAACTCCGGAATTACAACAAATTGTACCATGCTCTACGGCCATATTGAAACTGTTGAAGAAAAAGTTCAGCATCTTGTATATTTAAGAGACCTTCAGGATAGAACAAACGGTTTTACAGCATTTATTCCCTTGGCTTTTCATTCTGAAAACACAAGGTTATCCCATATAAAAGAAACAACAGCTTTTGAAGACCTTAAAAACATTATTGTTTCAAGGCTTATGCTGGACAATGTTCCCCATATTAAGGCTTATTGGGTAATGCTTGGAGAAAAGCTTGCTCAAACTGCCCTTCATTTTGGAGCAGATGATCTTGATGGAACAATTTTAAAGGAAAAAATAACCCATAGTGCCGGTGCAAAATCTGCTGTGGGTCATGCCAAAGAAACAATGATAAGGCTCATTGAAAAAGCAGGAATGACTGCTGTTGAAAGAGATGCTTTTTACAATGAAGTAAAGGCGGGATAAATGACAAAAGATATTTTAAACAAAGCTCTTGAAGGTCAAAGAATTTTAGGTGAGGAAGCTCTTTTTCTTTATGATAATGCAGATCTTTTAACACTTGGAACCTTTGCCAATCTTATAAGAAACAAAAAAACAGATAAAAATCAGGTTACTTTTGTAATAGACAGAAATATTAATTATACAAATATCTGTATTTCAGGATGCAAGTTTTGTGCTTTTTACAAAAATCCGGGTGAAGAAGGCGGATACTGGATAACAGAAAAAGAACTTGAACAAAAAATAAATGAAACAAAAGAAGTTGGAGGAACCCAGATTCTTTTGCAGGGCGGACTTCATCCTGATAAAAAACTTAATGATTATGTAAAACTTTTAAAATATATGAAATCCTTTGATATTCATATTCATGGTTTTTCACCTCCTGAAATTTCACATATTGCTGAGCTTGAAAATATGAGTGTAAAAGATGTTTTAAAAGTTTTTATTGATTCAGGTCTTGGTTCAATTCCAGGTGGCGGGGCTGAAATTTTAGTAAATGAAATAAGACAAAAAATTTCTCCAAACAAATGCAATGCAGATAAATGGCTTGATGTAATGGAAGATGCCCACAGCCTTGGACTTAAAACCACAGCAACTATGATGTTTGGTCATATTGAAAAAAAAGAAGATATAATTGAACATATGGAAAGATTAAGGCAGCTTCAGGATAAGACCAAGGGGTTTACAGCTTTTATTCCATGGACTTTTCAGCCTGCAAATACAAAAATTAAATCAACTACTGTAACTTCAGCAGAATATTTAAGGGTTTTGGCTTTAGCCAGAATTTTTCTTGATAATTTTGATAATATTCAGGCTTCCTGGGTTACCCAGGGCTCAAAAATTGCTCAGACAGCTTTGTTTTTTGGGGCAAATGATCTTGGAAGCACAATGATTGAAGAAAATGTTGTAAAGGCTGCAGATATTGACTTCAGACTGCCAATGGATGAAATGATTAGGCTTGTTCAGACAGCAGGATTTGAACCATGGCAAAGAGATTGTTTCTATAATAGAATTAAAAAGCTTGATTAAAAATGATTTATCACAGGGCAGCATATATTTTAGATGAACTTGGGAATATTATTGAAAATGCTGCTCTTTACACTGAAAATAATATTGTAAAAGGAATTGAAAAGTCCTTAAAAAATATTTCCAAAAAATATATTAAAGATTACGGGCCTGGGATTTTAATTCCCCAGCCTTTTAATATGCATACCCATCTTGAATTATCATGCCTTAAAAATCAACTGGATTTTTCAAAAGGATTTAAATCCTGGGTGATTGATTTAATTGAAAAAAGAGAAAAAGTTTCTCAAAAAAAATTAATTAAATCTGCCTATTTAGAAATAAATTCTCTTGTAAATTCTGGTATAGGCGGAGTGTGTGATATTTCTTCACTTGGAATCACCAAAAATATTTTCCAAGATTCTAAACTTGAAGGATATTTTTTTTACGAAGAACTTGGATCAAATGAAAAATTTTTAAATGATAAAAAAGAAGACAAAGTTTCATTTGCAGCCCATGCACCCCACACAACATCTCCTGAACTTATAAAAAAAATAAAAAAGCTTACTTTAAATCAAAGTGCTCCATTTTCAATTCATTGTGCAGAATCAGATGATGAGTTTGATTTTATCTCCTATAAATCAAATAATTGGGGTGATTTTTTGAAATCAAGAAATATAGATTTTTCAGACTGGCCCATTCCTTCAGATTCTTCAGTCCAATATCTTGATAAACTTGGAGTTCTTGATGACAAAACTCTTCTTGTTCATCTTCTTGATACCAATGAAAATGATTTTTCCATTGTAAAAAAAAGAAATTCAACCATTTGTATCTGTCCTAGAAGCAATGTTAATCTTCATAATAAACTTCCTGATTTAGAAAAAATGATTGAGATGAAAATTAATATTGTTATTGGAACAGACAGTCTTGCAAGCTGTGAAAGCCTTGATGTTTTTGATGAAATGAAATTTATTTACAATAAATTTAAAACCATTTCTCCAAAAGAGATTTTAAAAATGGGATGTATTAATCCTGCACAAGTTCCTGGATTTAAAAAAATATCTTCGGTTTTTAAAAAAGAGAATAAAATTAAGGCAATTTATATAAAGGATGTAAGTAAAGATATCTATGAATCTATTGTTTTTTCAGACACTAAAAAAAGAATTGTATTATGAGTAATTTAATAAAGCTTGGAAAATTCAGTTATATAAATGTAGCTCCTGTTTATTATAATCTGGAAAAATATCTGCCCCAAAATTTTTGTATAATAAAAGAAGGTCCTCCTGCAAAATTAAACTTAGCTCTAGAAGAAGAAAATTTGGATTTAAGTCCTGTTTCTGCCTTTGCTTATGCAGTTAATCATGAAAAATGGCAGCTTATTCCTGATATTTCCATTGGGTGCACAAAAAAAGTTATCAGTGTTCTTTTAGCAGCAGATTTAAAGTTTGAAGAGCTTGACAATAAAAAAATTCTTTTAACCAATGAGTCTGCAAGCGGAGCATCCTTGCTGAAAATTTTGTTTTATGAAAAAAATATTTATCCAAAATTTTATTCAGGAGATATTCATAAACTTGATAAAAAAGAATATGACGCAGTTTTAGTAATAGGGGACAATGCCCTTTTAATTGACTGGGAAAAGAAGTTTAAAAATGTTTATGATTTAGGGCAAAGCTGGTTTGAATTTACAAATCTTCCCTTTGTTTTTGGAGTTTGGGCAGTTTCTAAAAAGTCCTATCTGAAAAACAAAATTAAAATTAATCAGATAAAAGATATTTTGCATGAAAATAAAAAAAGGAATCTTGATTTTTCAGATGAAATGAGTGCAATTTCAGCCAATAAAAAAAATACCTCAAAAGAATTTATGGCAAACTATTTTAAAACAATAGAATATGACCTGTCAGAGCAAAAAATAAAAGGTCTTAAACTTTTTTATTCGCTTTTATTTAAGCATAAATTTATAAAAAATAAAGTTATCCTCGAATTTGTAAAAGGCTAAAAATGGAAAAAAAATTAAAACTGGCTTTTTCAACCTGCCCAAATGATACATTCATGTTTCATGCACTTGTAAATAAAATTTTACCTTCTGACTATGATTTTAAACTTTATCTTTCAGACATTGAAGATTTGAATGAAAGTGCATTTGCAAAAAAATACGATATTACAAAAATTTCTTTTTCAGCCCTTGGAAACCTTCTTGATGACTATGTTCTTTTAAGATCAGGTTCAGCACTTGGAAGAGGGTGCGGGCCTTTAATTGTTGGAAGAAATCTTGAAGATTTTAATGATTTAAAAAATAAAAAAATTGCAATACCTGGAATTAATACAACTGCAGCCTTGCTTCTAAGGCTTTATTCTGAAGATGAGCTAAATCTTGTTTCCATGCCTTTTTATGAAATTATGCCTTTTGTCAGAGATAAAAAAGCAGATCTTGGAGTTGTTATCCATGAAGGAAGATTTACATATCAAAACTACAATCTTGTTTCTTTAGTTGACCTTGGAAAATGGTGGGAAGATACAACCGGACTTCCCATTCCCCTTGGAGGAATTGCCGCAAAAAGAAGTCTTGGCGAAAAAACTATAAAAGACATTGAAAAAAAACTTTCTAAAAGTATTTTATATGGATTTGAAAACCCTGATGAGTCAAAGAAATATATAAGAAAATATGCCCAGGAAATGGAAGATAATGTTATAAAAGAGCATATTTTTCTTTATGTGAATGAATTTTCAGTTAATACAGGGCCTGAAGGGGAAAAAGCTTTGAAAAAATTATTTGATGAAGCAAACAAAAAAGATATAATTAAAAATTCAGGAAAAAATCTTTTTCTTTAACTCAATAAATTTAAGGTAAAAAATGTATTATATTGGAATTTATAAAAAAGATAATGATTTTTATTTTTTTGCAGCCTTAATGCATAGAAAAACGGCAAAAAGAACCTATGAGCCTTTTATTTGTGAAGTTTTTAAAAACTCTGATTATTCTGATTTTGAAAAAATAATAAGCAAATATCAGGCTTCAAATGATTTTGTTTTAATGAAAAAGAAATTCAGTCAGTCAGGAAGACCAGCACGGAAAGTTCTTGTTCCCCCGGAATTTGTATATATTGAAGATAATCAAATTACAAAAATAATGGAAAAATTAAGAGTTTCAAAAAGCCGGATTGTTTTAAACGGCAATGTTCAGGCAAATGAAAATGATATTTCAGTTTCTAAAGAACAAATTTTATCTTCAGCTAAAAACACAATGAATGATAAAAGAATTGTCTTTGAAAACTTTAAACCTGATTTTGACTTGGAATCTGAGCTTGAAAAATTAGAAACCCAGGATTTTGATATGGCCCATCCTTTTATAAAAGCTTTTAGTCTTATTCTAGCAAAGAATGAACTTAGTAAAATTAAAATTAAGAGATATTAATTTAAAAACTTTGAAAACTATAGAAAAAGGATAGTTTTTTTAATCAGGAACTTTATAGCTGTTGTTTTATTTTCCCTGACCTTCATTATTTGTCTTCTAAATGATTTTTTGTGTTTTTCATTTACTCACTTTTTTTACCTGGTTTTTTTTACAAAATAATTGACAGGTAACTTTTTTAGTTAAATCAAATTTTAAGAAAAAAGTTGACTGGTGTGATTTTTAAACATATAGACTTAGTCTGTTGGCTAACTATGTAACTATTGATTTGAGGTATGGATGAAGAAGTTAACTTCAATTTTTAAAGCATTGTCTGACCGAAATAGACTCAGGATTTTGTCAGCTCTTATGAAATATGAAGAATTGTGTGCCTGTCATATCATAGAATTGATTCAGGTTACAGGTGCTACGGTTTCCCGACACATGGGGGTTCTTATTGCCTCAGGTATGGTTGACAGTCGTAAAAAAGGGCGTTGGGTCTATTATAGGCTTTCCCGGGAAAAAACTGATTTAGCTGCACTGTTTACCTGGATAGAATCACAACTAAGTCATGATTCAAGCGTGGCTTTAGATATGAGAGTTCTTGGTGAAATCATCTCTTTGGATCCGGAAGTAATTTGCAGAAAATAACGGGGTGAAAAGTGTTGTAATAAGTAAATTAAAATGAAAACTTTTCTAATTTAATAAAAAGCTAAGAAGTTAAGGAGATGATTGTGGGTAAAAAAGTGAATTTATTATTTCTATGCACTGGAAATTCGTGCCGAAGCCAGATGGCTGAAGGGTGGACCCGTCATCTCAAAAGTGACGAGATTCATGCTTTTTCTGCTGGGGTTGAATCTCATGGACTTAATCCTGATGCTGTAAAGGTTATGTCTGAGGCAGGTGTGGATATTTCTGATTATAGAGCTAAACATATTGATGAGTTCAAGGATGTACAGCTGGATGTGGTGATAATTGTCTGCAGTAATGCCAAGGAAACCTGTCCAGTTTTTTCGGGTAATTGTAAAGTTGTTCATTATGGTTTTAATGATCCTCCTGAGATGGCTAAAGAGCTTGCTGACAAAGGAACTTTAAAAGAAGAGCAGTTGGATTGTTACCGAAAAGTTCGAGATGAAATCAAAGCCTTTGTAAAAACACTTCCAGAGTCATTGATAAATCAAAGCGACAAGGTTGTTAGGATTGATTCAGATAAAGACAATCTTCGTAATCAGGTGAGAAACCTTTATTCAGGAATTGCAAATGAAGGTGACTCATGCTGTGGAAGCAGTTGCTACAGTTCAAGTAGTCCTTTAGGAAACCCGGAATTCTCAACTCGATTTGGTTATACAGGCGATGATTTGTCATCAGTACCCCCAGGGGCAAATATGGGGCTTGGCTGCGGTAACCCTCAGGCTATAGCACAGATTAAGCAAGGAGAAGTGGTTCTTGATCTTGGAGCTGGGGGTGGTTTTGATTGTTTTTTAGCTGCAAAACAGGTTGGCAGTGAGGGAAAGGTTATCGGAGTGGATATGACACCTGAAATGATTTCAAAAGCAAGAGAAAATGCCCATAAGGGTAAATATGCAAATGTTGAGTTCCGTTTGGGAGAAATTGAACACTTACCTGTAGCCGATAGTTCAGTTGATCTGATTATATCTAATTGTGTTATCAATCTTTCTCCTGCAAAAGATCAGGTGTTTCAAGAGGCTTACAGGGTATTAAGACCAAAAGGGCGACTTGCTTTGTCCGATGTTGTAGCTATAGCTCAACTTCCCAATGAAGTAAGTGAAAATGTTGATGCCCATTGCGGATGTGTAGCCGGAGCAGCTTTAGTAGGCGATATTGAGAAAATGCTAAAAAATTCAGGATTTTCAGAAATTTTAATTGATATCAAGGAAGACAGTGCTCAGTTTATTAGCGATTGGTTTCCTGGGAGTGGGATGGAAAAATATGTTCGTTCAGCCTTAATAACTGCTGTAAGATAAGCAATATTTGTTTTTAATTTTTGATATGATAGCTTTTATAAAAACAAAAGAAGTCTTGTCATCTTATAAGTATGAAAAAGAAATAAGGAATTAATTGAATTAGAAAAAAGAGCGGACACCTGATAGGAAAATCCGCTCTTTTTTTAGAAATATTTACGGTTTATAAAACCGGTCTTATTTTTTATGCTATCCATTCAAGTTAAAAGTTTTTTTCAACTCAATAGAATACTATTAAACCTCCTGGGGAGGAACTATTGCACCAAGCTCTTTTTCAGCCTGCTTGGGATCCTTTGTAAACTGAGCATAGACATCCTGGGACATTGGATCAGGGAAAATATCTTCCTGGCCATTTTCAAGTCCTGTAAGAATAGCATCAGCAACTTGCTCAGGTTTTGCTTTAGGCATTTCCTGCCCGTCCGTCATTGGAGTTTCCACAGGACCGGGATAAACACCTGCAACTAAAGTTCCCTGGGCTGAAAGTTCACCTCGCAATCCCTGGGTCATTGAGTGAGCTGCAGCTTTTGAACAGCAATAAGTGCTGTTGGCAGGCATACTAATTATTCCAATGATTGAAGAAACTATTACCATTGCTCCGCCGCCTCTTGAAGCAAGAATTGGTGCAAATGCCTGACTTACAGCAAGAGTGCCGAAGAAGTTGACTTCCATTTCATTTCTGGCAGCTTCCATTCCAGAAGGCCCGGTAAGCCACATCAGGCGATTAATTCCTGCGTTGTTTATAAGGATATCAACATCTTTGCACTGGTCTGCTGCTGATTTAACATCTTCAGCATTGGTTATATCAAGCTTGATGGGAACAACTTTACCATCAACATCTTTTTCAAATTTGCAGTCTGAAGGGTTGCTCCGGACAGCAGCATAAATTTTTTCTGCTCCTCTTGTAAGTAGTTCATTGACCAAAGCGGTACCAATTCCGCCATTGGCTCCTGTTATCAGAACAACTTTTCCTTTAATTTTCATTATTGATCCTTTCTTAGTTCTTATTTTAAGGCTTGCATCATCTGTTTATAGTTAAGAATAACTTGTTTACTCTTTTTGAACAAATCTTATTAATTTGAGATCCTCCCCCATCTTAAGGAAGGAGTTTTATCAAGACGGATTTAATAAAATTCAGGTGAGCCGGATTTACAATTGATCTTTTTTTAAATTTTATAAATTTATCCCGGATTTTAATCAAGGTAACCGGGATGATTTAAAATCCGGCTTAAGAAAAACCATGGTAAATTACTGAGTTTGAAACATTTGATACAGAAGCTGTTCCTGTGAGAATCATTGCCTGAATAAGATCAGATTTTATTTTGTCTATAAGCTTTTCAACTCCGGTCTGAAGACCACCCATTGCTGCAATTGTAAACGGTCTTCCAAGCATTACAGCGTCAGCTCCAAGAGCGAGCATTTTTAAAACATCTGTTCCTGTTCTTACTCCTCCGTCAACAAGAATAACAGCCTTGCCTTTTAAGCTGGATGCAATAGCTGGAAGAACCTCTGCTGTTCCAGGACTGAAATCAAGGACTCTTCCTCCGTGGTTTGAAACAACAATCCCGTAGGCTCCAGCTTCTACTGCTAAAACAGCATCTTCTACAGTCATTACTCCTTTAACAATAAATTTTATTGGAGTTGATTGGATAATTTCTTTTAGTTTTTCAGGAGTTTTAGGTGACACAGGTCTTCCCATAAGTCCAAGGGTGATAAGTCCTGCTGCGTCAATATCCATTCCAACATAGTCTGCCCCGGATTTATGTACTTTTTCAAGTTTTTCAAAAAGCTCTTTGTCTTCCCAGGGTTTGATAAAGGGAATAGAGTGTCCACCTGCTTTTTTTAAAGCATCAAGTCCTGCCAGATGAATTTCGTCTGGAACACCGTCTCCTGTTGTTCCCATTATGTTTTTTGACTTACATCCAAGAACAATTGAGTCAGCATATTGAGATTCTGAAATTTTTCCACCCATATTATAGGCAACGCCTCCAATTGGAGCAGCAAGAACCGGCATATCAAGATGTTTTCCAAAAAGATTTATAGAAGTGTCTGGACTTGTGACCTTGTGGATAAGTTTCATGTTAAGTTTTATTTTTTTCAAGGCATTATAGTTTTCTTCAAAAGAAGACCCTGTTCCAATTCCCCCCATTCCAGGAACCTCACTTCTGCATGCTTTTCCATCACAAACAGGGCATACTCTGCAGTATCCTTTCATCAACTCCCTTGCTTTTTCATTTATTTCCTTCATAAACTCTCCTTTGGCAAGTTTTAAGTTTGCTTGGCTTGTGATTAATCTGCCTAAAACCTTAGCTTTCTTCAACAATTTTTACGTGTGGCTTTACCATTTCGGTTCTAAGCATTTTTCTTATTGCTTCACGCATTTTAGGATCACTTGTGAGTTTTAACATATTTTCGTTCATTTCAATTGCTTTTTCATCGTATTGAGGAAAATCATAAAAGTCGTTTTCTTCATACCATTTGTGATCTGTTTGAAATACAAATCTATGTCTTCCCCAAATATCATCTCTAAAAATTTTGTGTCCGCCTTTTCCTGGGAATCCCTGGGGAGCAATATAGTCAAGTTCTGCTTCAAGTTTAATTCTTTTTGCAAGATTTTGAATGTTTTCGTCTATGGACTCCACAAACTCATCTGTAACAATATCGCAAAGGTTTGCCCTTTGCCATTGGATAAATCCTTCCATTACTTCTGTTAAATTAAAGTGTTGGGAAAGATTGCCTGAAATTATCATTCCCACCTGTTTTCCCATCATTGTAGGGACATGATTTTGAAAGAAACTTCTATCAAAAAACTCTTTCCATTTTGCAGAAAGCCATCTGTCTTTTATTTCTCCAGCCATAATTATTATATCAGCCTTGGAGACTTTGTCGTTGAAAAAGTCAATAAAATCATCAACTCCTTCATAAATACATTGATGATCAAATCCGCATTGAACACATCCTGTGCACCCACCTTTTATATTAAGGTCTGAAAGGGTTATTTCTTCAAACTCAGAACTTAAACATTCTTTAAAAGAATTTATCATTTGATGAAGATTTGTTCCCTCATAGGACTTGTCTTTAATTATTAAGAGATTTTTGTCTTTAATTTCTACTTTTTCAAAGGATTTTTTAGGGCTATAGGGTTTGGGTGTAGACTCTGATTTGGTAAATAGTCTTTGAAGGGGCATATTATTTTTTGCATTGTTAAAAAGGACTTTTCCAAATTTAAAAAGTTTTTCTCTTCCCAGGTCGTCTAAAAGGTCATAAGAGTCTGCGCTAAAACTTCCGCAGAACTTCATTTCAAAATCATCGCAAATGCTTCTTAAATAGTTGTGGGCACAATTGTCAAAAAAGTTGATTGAGGTTGTTATTGCACCGGCAAATTTGCCTTTAAAAATATCTTCTTTTTTTCTTTCAAATATAAGTTCAATAAACCTTTTAAGTTGAGAAGGAATGATGAATGTATATACGGGAGTTACAAAAATCACCATATCTGAGGAAACTATATCATTTGTTATTTTTTCAAATTCTTCTAAGTTCGATTCAATTTTTTTTATTGATTTGGATATATGAAAAATATTGTATTCGTGATTTTTGTTTTTTTTAAAAAGATAAAGCAAAGACTGAAGACTTACACTTTGCTTTCCTTTTGGGCTTCCGCTTAGCACTGTTATTTTCATTGGAACTCCTGGAGTTTGTTTTAATTTTTTAATTTACCTGGATGGTTAAAGTTCTTATTTTTGTCAAGAATTATTACAATTGTGTTTTAATTTTGTAAACTGTTAAGTTTAACTTAATGCTGTAGTTGAGTTTGACAATCTAAAAAAACCCTGTTAGTCTCAGTTTGCAAATTTAGATACAAAATGGGTTTAAAGCCTTTCTTTTTTAAGTCGTGTGATGATTCAGCTTAATTTCTGTTTATCATTATTATTCCTAAAACACATAATTTTATTTGATTATTATGGGAACTTTTCTTTTATTGGGTTTAATCCTTATTTTGTAAACTGTAGACCAGATCTAATTGAAAAAATTGAAAATAAACCCAAGGTTTCAATTTTTTAAACTTGCAATTTATTGAAAATAAGTATAATTATAACAGTTTGCCGATTTTGGCATTAACTGAAACAATTTAAGAAAAAGAGAAATTTATTGATGAGCTTTGAAAATTTAGGTTTGAGTGATGATGTTTTGCGTGCTGTGGAAGCTATTGGTTTTGAAAATCCTACTCCGATTCAGGAAAAAACAATTCCTGAATTACTTAACGGCAACAAGGATCTTGTAGGTCTTGCACAGACAGGAACCGGAAAAACAGCAGCATTCGGCCTTCCAATGATTGAACTTACAAACTTTGAAACAAGAAAAATTCAGGGTCTTGTAATTTGTCCCACAAGAGAACTCTGTATTCAGATTTCTAAGGATTATACCAATTTTACCCAATTCATCAAAGGTGCAAAAACTGTATCTGTTTACGGCGGAGCAGGAATTGTAGGCCAGATGTCATCCCTTAAAAGAGGTGCACATATTGTTGTTGCAACTCCAGGAAGGCTTCATGATCTTATAAGAAGAAGAGCAATTGACCTTTCAAATGTAAGATATGTTGTTCTTGATGAAGCTGATGAAATGATGAGCATGGGATTTAAAGAAGACCTTGATATTATTTTAAAACAAACCCCAAAGGAAAAAAGAACCTGGCTTTTTTCAGCAACTATGCCAGCAGAAGTATCTAGAATTTCCAAAAACTATATGGACTCACCTGTTGAAATAGTTGCCGGTAAAAAGAATTCACTTGCACAAAATATTGAGCATCTATCTTATTGTGTAAGAGAAAAAAATAGGTACGAGGCTCTAAAAAGAATAATAGATTTTTATCCTGATATTTATGGTCTTATTTTTTGCAGAACAAGAAATGAAACTGGTGAGGTTGCAGAAAAACTTATCAGGGAAGGCTATAATGCAGAAGCTCTTCACGGAGATTTATCCCAGATGCAAAGGGATGCTGTGATGAAAAGTTTTAGATCCAAAAGTCTTGACTTTCTTGTTGCCACTGATGTTGCAGCCAGAGGAATTGATATTGATGATATCACCCATGTAATAAATTACAATCTTCCAGATGATGTTGAAGCATACACCCATAGAAGCGGAAGAACTGCAAGAGCTGGAAAATCAGGGATTTCAATTGCAATTATAACACCTGCTGAAAAAAGAAAGCTTGCAGCTGTTGAAAATAGAACAAAGGTAAGTTTTAAACAGGAAAAAGTTCCTTCAGGAAATCTTATTTGTGAAAAGCAGCTTTTTGCCCTTGTTGATAGGTTTAAGAATGTAGATGTTGATAAAGATGAAATTTCAAGATTTATTGAACCTGCTTATGAAAAACTTAAAAAACTCACCAAAAATGAAATAATTGAAAGATTTATTTCCATGGAGTTTAATAGATTTCTTGATTACTACAGAAATGCTGAAGACGTAAACGCTCTTGATTCTCCCAGGAAAAGAAAACATTCAAGTCAGACAGATTCATATTCTGGTAAAGTTAAATACAAAAACGGTAAAACTTCTAAGCTTTTTATTGGAGCAGGCAAGCTAGACAATCTTAATAAGGGTGCCATAATAAGACTTGTTTGTGATAATGCAGGAATTAAATCCAACCGGATTAAAAAAATTGATGTTTTAAGAGAATTTTCATTTTTCGAAGTTGAGTCAGGTTGTGCTGATGCTGTTATTTCTTCAATGAAAAATGTAAGTTTTGACGGAAAAAAGGTTTCTGTTTCAATGTCTAAAAGCAGAAGAAGCTAAGAAATACAAAAGCCTGTCAATAGAGAGTTGTCAGGCTTTTATTTTCAAGAGGTGAGTTTTGAGCTTTCAGGTCTGGTTAGCTTATTTTTTAACTGTATTTGTTCTTATAGCAACCCCCGGTCCCACCATCCTTTATGTAATAACCCAGTCAGCTGTCAACGGTAAGAAAGTTGTATTTCCTCTTTTAGCAGGAATAATCCCAGGTGATCTTGCTATAATGGCTTGTTCTATTATGGGTTTAGGTGCAATTATTTACACATCTTCTGTTGTATTTATAATTTTGAAGTGGCTGGGAGCCTTATACCTTATTTTTCTAGGGCTTAAGTTTTTTTTAGAAAAACCAACTCCTGAGACTTTACCCGATTTAAAAAAAGTAAAAAAAGAGAATAAAAAAATAATAAAAAGAGCTTTTCTTGTAACTTCGCTTAATCCCAAAGGAATAGTTTTTTTTCTTGCGTTTTTCCCTCAATTTATATCTGAAGAAAAAAGTTATTTTATTCAGATTCTTATTCTTTGTTCCACATTTTCTCTTGTTTCAATTTTCAATGTTGTCCTTTATAGTGTTTTTTCAGGAACCTTAGGTGGTTTTCTTGGAAGTTTGAAAGCACAAAAAAGATTTAATATGGCAGGGGGAGTAGCTCTTTGCACAGCAGGAGTTTTTACAGCTGTGATTGAAAGATAGTTTAGCTTGCCTCAAATCAAGAGCAAAACTTAAACTCGAGGATTTTTATGGATAAAAACTTAAAATGCAATTATTTTGAATTTTCCGAAGAAGATATAATTGATGCTATGAAATCAATGGATGGTTTTATTGATATTACAACTTCAACTTTCAGGGAGATTTATGAACTTGCCTATGAGCACGCAATAAAGCGAATGCTTGACTCCATGCCTGTAAAAAACATAATGTCAAAACCTGTTTTTTGTGTAAACCATGATTTGAGTGCTGCTGAAACTGCAAAATATCTCGCTGATCATAAAATAAGCGGGGCTCCTGTTATAGATAAAGAAGGAAAAGTTGTTGGAGTTGTCTCTGAAAAGGATTTTTTAAAAAAAATGGGCCTTGAAACAGATCCTTCTTTTATGAGTGTAATTTCAAGATGTCTTAATAGTTCAGGTTGTATGGTTTCAGGTCTTAAAACAGTTTTTTTAAAAGATATTTTAACTTCTCCTGCTGTAACTATTTTAGAGGAGGTTTCTGTTTCTGAAGTTTCAATAATTTTTATGGAAAAATCCATTAATCGTCTTCCAGTGTGTGATCAAAAAGGCTTTCCAGTGGGTATTGTTACACGCTCAGATCTTGTTAATGCAATTTGTATTCAGGGATAGTTATGAATTATTTTAAAAAAATGTCAGGGCAGGGGCAAAGTCCTCCCAAGGTTAGCAAAACAGAAGTTTTTTGGTCCTGGTTTGGATCTTTTCTTGGAATAGCATCTATTGGTCTTTTAAGTTCCTATTTTCTTGAATCCATGGATTTGACTCTAGTTATAGGATCTTTTGGGGCTACAGCTGTTTTGGTTTATGGTGCAATAAGAAGTCCTCTTGCCCAACCAAGGAATGTGTTTGGAGGACATGTTTTATCAGCAGTTACAGGAGTGTTTTTTCAACAGTTTTTTGCGGGTACTCCCTGGTTTGCTGCAGCCATGGCTGTTTCAGTTTCCATAGCCTTGATGCATACTACAAAGACTCTTCATCCGCCTGGAGGTGCAACTGCTCTTATTGCAGTGATTGGAGGAGACAGCATTAAAAACCTTGGATATCTTTATGCTGCTATTCCTGTTGGTCTTGGAGCTTTTATATTGCTTTTAATTGGTCTTTTAGTCAATAATATTCCAAAAACAAGAAAGTATCCTGAGTTTTGGTTTTAACTATTAAACACAAACTCTTACTTGAAAAACTTAAATAAAACTTTTACTTTGTAGGCTTTACTTGGTTTTTTTATGGGCAAACTAAGAAAATAAAAAATAAAATTATTAAAATTTAAGGAGCAATTAAATGACAGATCAGATTAACGGAAGTTCAGATTTAAAAGCAAAGGTTAAGGAGTTTTTTGTTAACAGAAAAAACATTGTGATCAGGCTTCTTTATACAATTCTTTTTCTTGCTGTTTTGGGAATTGCAACAAATATTGCCTGGGTAATTACTGTTTTTCAGTATATTTTTCTTTTAATTACAAAAAATTATATAAAACCACTTAGAAATTTTTCTAGAAATTTTGCCTTATACCTAAAGGAAGTTCTTGATTATATTCTTCTTGTATCAAATAAAAAGCCTTTTCCTTTCAATGAGTTTCCAAAAACCGAAACCGATCTTGAACCTCTAGACATAGCAGATATAGAGGAATAAATTATGCTTTTGTCCCTTCATGGAGGACATAGTAAAGATTTTTGCAATCATGCCTCAGGGAATCTTGAGGCAATGATTGAAAAATATGTTGAGCTTGGGTTTACACATGTAGGAGTTTCCGAGCACATTCCTCCCTACACAAAAGATTTAATGTTTGATGATGAAAAAGAGGCTGGTCTTTGTCCTGAAATTATGTTTTCAAGATTTGAGGCTTATATTTTAAAGATAGAGCAATTAAAAATCAAATACAAAAATAAGTTGAAAATATTTAAGGGGTTTGAAGCAGAATCCTACTCAGGCTATAAAAGATATATTCCAGCCCTTGTCAAAAGATTTAAGCCTGATTATATTATAGGTTCTGTTCACCATTTAAATGATATTTGTTTTGATTTATCGCCGGAAGCTTATTCAAAGACCATTGATTCTTGCGGTACAATTATAGATTTTTACAATCAGTATTTTGATCTCCAATATGAAATGCTTTTAAATATCAGGCCCCAAATAGCAGGACATTTTGATCTTGTAAGGATTTTTGATGAAGATTATGAAAAAAATATGAAAAGGGATAGTGTAAGAAAAAAAATATCTAGAAACCTTAAGCTTGTTAAAGATTATGATATTATAATTGATTATAATCAAAGGGCATTAAAAAAGAAGATGAAAGAGCCTTACCCCTGCAGATTTATTTTGGAAGAGGCAATTGATCTGGGCATTAAAATAGTACCTGGAGATGATTCACACAGTAATGCTGACGTAGGTTTTAAAATAAAAGAAGCCACTGATTATCTTGTAAATCAAGGGGTTGAGTTTTCAGATAGACTTTTTTTAAATTTTTATTAAAAAAGAGTTTGACAATGTAAAGTAAAAAGAACTATAAGCTGTCTCGTTCCTCAGGGAAGTAAAACAAAAGTTTTTGAGGGGCAAGTTCTTTAAGAAAAGTTTAACAAACTGAAAAAAGTAGTTGACAGAAGAAAAGAAAAGATATAATTCTGTCTTCCGTTTGTTTGAATTTAAAAACAAATCGATCTTTGAAAACTAAACAGCAGACAGGTCCTTGAAATAAATTTTTTACGGAGAGTTTGATCCTGGCTCAGA